>JAJYRI010000040.1 GCA_021794175.1 bacterium | reverse complement strand
TTTGGCCGGCGCGTTCGACCAACGCCGAGAGCGGGACGCGCGCGCCGCGAGCGCTCCGAGCCGGAACGATCGCACGAGCGAACATTCCGGGGAGCAGGCCCGGACGAGCGGGAAGATCGATGCGCAACACCGCCGAGCGCAATGCCGGATTATCGGAGGGTACGACCGAGCGAATCGTGCCTTGCAATGTGCCTCCGCCGAGGGCGTCGACGCGGACGGCGAGTCGCTGTTGCGCGTGGAGCACGGCAGCGTTCTCCAGTGGAATCGCCACCTTCAATTCAAGCAGTCCGTCGCTTTCGATGCGCGCCACCGGGCTGCCGGCACCGACGACTTCGCCGCGGCGCACGAACGTCTGCGTGACGATGCCGCTAAACGGCGCCGCGATCGTGGCATCGTTGACCGGAACGCTCGCTGCGGTAACACCGGCTTGGGCGGCGGCCTCGCCGCCGGAGGCGGCTTGTACCTGGGCCCGTGCTTGTGCGAGTCCCGCGCGCGCGATCTCGAGTTGCGCTTGCACTTGGTCGCGCTGTTCTTTGGAGATCGCCCCCGCCGAATAGAGATTCCCCATGCGTTGGGCGGTCTTGGCGGCGAGATCATAGCGGCTTTGCGCTTGCTGCAAACCGGCGAGCGCCGCTCTCGAACCGGCACCCGCGGCGTTCGCTCCGGCGCGTGCGCCGGCGAGCATCGCAGCGTATTGCGTGCTATCGACGCGCGCGAGCACCGTCCCGGCGGCGACGCGATCGCCCGCGCGGACCGATACGAGATCGATCCGACCCGGTGTCAGCGCTCCGACGGTCGCGCGATGGAGGGCGACGAGGGAGCCGGAAAAATCGGTCGTCGCGCCGATCGAGCCGCTTTGCACGGTGGTCGTGCGCACCTCGATGGCAGGCGTTGCTTGCTTTGCAGAATCGTTTCCGCCGCACGCAACGAGCGAGAGCGCGAACGTAACCGCGAATGCCGCCGCGATGCTACGCTTCACGCGTCTTCCCTCCAATGCCGATCGCGCCGAGAATATTCGACATCATGCACCACCCGGTCAGCGACGACTGCAGCAGGTTCGCGCCGACGAACGCCGTGAGCCAGAGCCAGCGGCGGTCGAGCAACGAAAGCGCGAGGCTGGCGAGCACGAAGGTGCCCGCGATGCCGCGTACTGCGGCCTCGACTTTCCAGCCACGCTCGCGCGCCGGACACATGAGTGAGTCGGTGAAACGCATTCGAGAAACTCCCAAAGAAGACGAAAGGAACGCCTGGATAATACCATACCCCCTAGGGTATTGCAAGATGGAGGACTACGGGGTAGAGTATCGGCATGGCAAAGCAACGGACGGGGGTGCCCGCCGAAGGACAGGGCAGCCTCGATGCCGCAACCGCCGGCGACGTGCTGATGCGCCTTCGTCGCGTCGAAGGGCAGATTCAAGGGATCGGCCGGATGATCGAACAGGGTCGCGATTGTCACGCGATCGCCCAACAAATGGGTGCGGCGAAAGCGGCGCTGGAGCGGGCGACGGTGCAGTTGATGACCTCGAGTCTCGTCCAATGTCTCAAGCCGGGAAAGAACGGCTCGATCGATCAACAGGAGATCGCTCGGCTCACCGATACGTTTGCGAAGATCCTCGGCTGATCTCTACATCGGTCGCCGGGCGTATCGAACGGACGCGCAGCAAGCCGCGCGCTGAATTCCCGAGGTAGACGGCCTCGGCTCCCGCGAGATCCTGCGCTCGAAGCGTGGCTTCTTCGGCACTACCCTCAGCGAGTAAGGTGGCGCGGAGAATACCCGGTAGCAGCCCGGCCTCCAACGGCGGAGTGAGAAGACGGCCGCCGCGGCGGATGAAGAGATTGGTGCGGCTGCCCTCGGTGAGCTCGCCGCGTTCGTTTGCGAGCAACGCATCGAAGCAGCCCGTGTTTTTTGCGTGCGCGGCGGCGCGCTCGTGCGCCGGCCGATACGAGCTCTTGATGCCTAACCACGGATCGTCGGAGCGAACGCGCGTCGGTGCGATCGCGATATCGATTCCTTCGGGGCGCTCCAACGGCGCTCGATGAAGCGAAAACGCGCCGCAATTTTCGAGGCGCGCGCGCAGCAGTGTCGGCATCGTCGCCGAGCTGCGTGCGTCGTCGATGCTCGCGCGCAGCGCATCGAGATCGATGGGTATGCGTAGGCGCTGCGCCGCGGAGGCGAGCCGTTGCAGATGCAGCTCGATCGTAGCATCGGATGCGTCGCTCGCCAAGGTCTCCCAGAGTTCGAAGCGGGCGGCCTCCCGAAGGAAGCGCAGTTTCGTATCGATCTCGCTGCGTTCGTCGGTCGCCTGCGAATCGTAGAGAATCCCGCCGCCGACGCGAACGCATGCGGAGGCGGCATCGCTCTGCACGGTGCGAATCGCGACGTTCCACCAGCCGCGGCGCTCGGGCGCGAGATAGCCGATGCTGCCGCAGTAGATCTCGCGCGGGGTTGCTTCGAGCCGCGCGATATACTCCATCGCGGCCCGTTTCGGAGCCCCGGTAACACTCGCGCAGGGAAAGGTCGCGGCAAAGATCTCCGCCAGCGTTGAGGACCGGTAGAGATCGGCGCGCAGGGTCGAGGTCATCGTTGCAAACGTCGGGTAGCGCTCGATCTCGAGCAGTCGCTCCGTTTCGACGCGCGCACCGAGGCGGTGCAGATCGTTGCGCAGCACGTCGACGATCATGAGGTTCTCCGCGCGATTCTTCTCGTTGAGCAACTCGTCGCAGCGGTCGAGTGCGGCGGTGCCTTTCATCGGACGCGCCACGAGCGTATCGCCCTCGAAGCGCAGGAAGAGTTCGGGCGACCACGAGAGCGCGTAACGTTCTTCATCTTGGACGAATGCCTGATAACGCGCATCGGTCCGTGCGGCGATCGCCGACCAGAGTGCATAGGGATCGCCGCTCCACGCAAAGTGAAACGGGGCGCAATAGTTTACTTGATAGACCTCGCCGTCGCGAATCGCCTCGACGATCGTTTCGATCGCGCGCTCGTAGCCGGGCTCGGTAAAGAGCGGCAGCGGCGGCGCAAAGGGCTCGATCTCCGCGCCGTCGCTTTCGCGAGGGAGCGGCCTTTCGAACACCCCGATCGCCAGCAGCGGCCATGCGGCATCGACAGGAAGATCGTGAAATGCCGAACCGAGCGCATAATTCAGATAGCCCGCGATCCAATAGCCGTCGGCGAGCGCGCGTTCGGCTTCGGCGAGAGCACGCTCCGCCTTCACGAGGCTGCGGGCTCGCAGGGTAACGATGGGGTCGCGGAAATCGATTTCGTCGATCCCCGCGCACGCAACGCGGAGGCTCACCGCCCTCACTGCTCCTGCGGCCCGAGCGCTCCCTGCCCCGCGGCAAGGATTGGCGCCGCGACGGCGTAAGGCCGCAGTCATGAAAACGAGCCACGAACTGACGCTGCGCGGCATTATCATCGGCGCGGTCATCACCCTATTCTTTACTGCAGCAAACGTCTATCTCGGCCTCAAGGTCGGGCTTACGTTTGCCTCCTCGATCCCGGCTGCGGTGATCTCCATGGCGATCCTCCGCTGGTTTAAAGACTCCAGCGTGCAAGAGAATAATATCGTGCAGACCGTTGCTTCGTCGGCGGGGACGCTCTCCTCGATCATCTTCGTGCTGCCCGGGCTGGTGATGATCGGTTGGTGGACCGGCTTCCCGTTCTGGGAATCGTTCTCGGTAGCCGCGCTCGGCGGCATTCTCGGGGTCATGTACACGATTCCGTTGCGCCGTGCGTTGGTCACCAACTCCGATCTCCCATATCCGGAGGGCGTTGCAGCAGCGGAGGTGCTGCGCGTCGGCGCGTCGTCGAAGAGCGGTGCCCGCGAGGGAGCCGCCGGACTGATCGCGATTCTCGCCGGATCGATTGCATCGGCGGCATTTGCCGCCGTCGTCGCGACGCGCGTCTTCATCGGCGAGTTCGACGCCTATCGCCGTTTCGGCCATGCGACGACCGGAATCGGCATCTCGCTCTCGCTCGCACTCGTCGGCGCCGGACACCTGATCGGGTTGAGCGTCGGGCTGGCGATTCTCGCCGGCATCGTCATCGCTTGGGGGATCTTGGTGCCGATCCTCACCGCCATCCATCCGGCCGTCGGCGGTTCGCCGATGGATGTCGCGATGGCGACCTGGTCGCACGACGTGCGTTTTATCGGCGCCGGGGCGATTGGCGTCGCGGCGATCTGGACGCTGTTGCAATTGCTCGCTCCCGTTCTCGAAGGGTTGCGCGGCGCACTCGCCGCAGCGCAGACGCGCAAAGAAGGGCGCGCACACGAACTCGAGCGTACCGAACGCGATATTCCGATCGGTATCGTCACCGGTGTCTCGGCGGCACTGATGCTGCCGCTCGCGATCCTCTTGTTTATTTTCGTGCAGGGCGTGCTGCCGCCCGCGATCGCGATACCGCTGATCGTGGTGGCGATTGTCTATATCGCCATCGTCGGGCTCTTCGTTGCGGCGATCTGCGGTTATATGGCCGGTTTGATCGGCTCGTCGAACAGCCCGGTATCGGGGCTCGCGATTCTCGCCGTGTTGGGAATTGCGCTCGTCGCCGTGTTTTTCGGCCACGGTCACCCCGAACTTACCAAACCGTTGCTGGCATTCGCGCTCTTCGTAACGACGGTCGTGATCTCGGTGGCAACCATTGCCAACGACAATCTGCAAGATCTCAAGACCGGCCAACTCGTCGATGCCACGCCGTGGAAGCAGCAGGTTGCGTTGGTGATCGGCGTCATCGTCGGCGCGGCGGTCATTCCGCCGATTCTCGATCTCCTAGCACGCGGCTATGGTTTTATGGGCGCGGCAAATTTGCACGTCGCACCGGGCTCGCACCCGTTACCCGCACCACAAGCGATGCTCATCACCGCGTTGGCGAAGGGCGTGCTCGGCGGGAACCTCGACTGGTCGCTCATCGGCATCGGCGCTTTGATCGGCGCGGTCGTCGTCGCGATCGACGAGGTCCTCCGCGCGACCGGTCGCGGAAAGCTGCCGCCGCTCGCCGTCGGTCTCGGAATCTATCTGCCGAGTTCGACGACCGCTCCGGTCGTCATCGGCGCGTTATTGGGCTACTGGTACGAGCGCCGTTTGCGCGGCGAAAGCTTCGCCGACATCGGTAAGCGATTGGGGGTCTTGCTCGCCTCGGGATTGATCGTTGGGGAGAGTCTCTTCGGCGTACTCTTAGCCGGGTTGATCGTCGCGAGCAACCACGGGACGCCGCTTGCACTGGTCGGGGATGCCTTCGTCGGGCCCTCGCAGGTGATTGGAACGCTCGCGTTCGTCGCGACGGTCGGCGGCCTCTATACCTGGATGCGACGGTTAGCGCGAGGAGTTCCCGGCGCATGAGAGCGCTCGATATTCTGGGCCTGAGCGCCGGAACGCTCACGACGCTCTCGTTCATGCCGCAGATGTTCCGCATTCTCAAGCGTCGCAGCGCAGACGATCTCTCCTATGGCGCGCTCGCGTTTTTTATCCTCGGCATCTCGCTCTGGGTCTGGTACGGCATCGCGCTCCGCTCGTTGCCGATTCTGCTGACCAATGCCGTAACGCTGGCGCTGAATTTCTCTATTCTCGTGCTGAAGATCGCCCACGACCGTCGCCGCGCTCTGGAATGAATCGCAGCGCGAGTCCGTCGATACAGTAACGCAATCCGGTCGGCTGCGGGCCGTCGTGAAAGCGATGGCCGAGGTGCCCTCCGCAACGCGAGCAGTGCACTTCGGTACGAACCTCACCGATCAACTGATAATCTTTTTTGTAACGCACCGCCCCCGGAAGCACGTCCCAAAAAGACGGCCAACCTTCGCCCGCGTGATATTTCGTCGCCGAGCTAAAAGCGGGTCGATTGCATCCGGCGCATAGATATCGCCCGACGGCAAACTCTTTCTCGAGCGGGCTCGAATAGGGTGCCTCCGTGCCGCCCTCGCGTAGGATTGCATACCGCGCCGGGCCGAGCCGTCGGAGCCATGCCGCCGGGCTCATCGTGACGGCATAGCGTTCGGCACGCGCGACGCCCGGCAACGAGGCCGCCGCAACGAACGCGCTCGCGACGCGGAGCAGCGTTCCGCGCGTCACGGTGCCGGAACGTGGCAGGCGATCGCGTTGCGCTCGAAGTAGCGCTGGTGGTATGCCTCGGCGGGCCAGAAGGTGGTCGCGTCGACGATCTCGGTAGCGATCGGTTTGGAGAACGACGCCTGCGCGGCGCGCTTCGAAGCCTCGGCGATATTGCGCTGCTCGGGTGAGAGCACGAAGATCGCGGAACGATATTGCGAGCCGATATCGGGGCCCTGTCGGTTCACTTGCGTCGGGTCGTGCATGCGCCAAAAATACGCGACGAGATCGTCGTAGCGCACTTTCGAGGGATCGAAGAGCACTTCGACCGCTTCGGCGTGCCCGGTGCCGTGCGCGCAGACCTCGCGATAGGTCGGGTGTTCGGTATGGCCGCCGATGTAACCGCTGGTGACATCGAGGACGCCGGGAACCTGTAAAAACCCGGCCTCGACGCCCCAGAAACAGCCTGCTGCAAAGATCGCTTTTTCCGTCATATCACCGATTATAACGCGGTCGGAGCGAACTTGGATTCGACGGATGTGGTTCGCGTCTGCCGCTCCCGGCTAGGGTGCGGTGACGATCGCGCGGAGGATCGCCCCGCGCACGGCGTCGAGCCGCTTCATCGCGCCCGGGCCGCGATCCATCCAATCATTGACGAGCAAGGCGAAGGTAACGGTCCCGTGTCGCTGCGTGGAGAGGTATCCGGCGAGCGTGCGCACGTGATTGACGCTGCCGGTCTTCGCATTGACCTTACCGCGCAGAACGGGGTCGCGGAAGCGACCTTTCAGCGTGCCGCGAATGCCCGAGAGTGGGAGCGCCGCTTCGACGATCGCCTTGCGTTGCGGGGCTCGGTCGTACTGAAGGATGCGTACCAATGCTCGCGGCGTTATGCGGTCGTATGCGGAGAGTCCCGATCCGTCGACGATGGTGAGCGTATGCGGGTCGATGCCGACGCGTTGCAACCACGCGCGCTCCGGTCGTGCTCCGCCGAAATGGCGAAAGAGCATCTCGGCGATAAAGTTATCGCTCGGTTGCCACATGCGCGCGAGAATCGTCGCGAGCGGCGGCGAGCGGTGTTGCCAGATCGTCGTTGCTTGCGGCGGTAAGGCACCGGTTCGCATGCCGGCTGCCACCGCAACGCCGTTCGCTTCGAGATCGGCGAGAAATGCATCGCCGATGAACGCCTGCGGATTCTCCACCGCGACGCGGAAGCGATCCGGAGCGTTCGCGCCTTGCGGGATGACGCCGATAATCCGCACGACGTTCGGATCGTTCCAGGGGCGCATCGCATCGATCGTGTCGCTCGCTTCGCTCGAGCCGGTGATCGCTCGATTCTCGATCTGCAACGAGGGCGTCTCCGGCGAGACGGAGAGCGTTACCGCAGAGCCCGGCTGCGGCCCCGGAGCAACGGTAATATGGAGTGCGTTTTCATCGAGCGAAAGGGCGCTCGTCGGTGCGCCGTATCCATAGGTGAGATCGTCCCACGCCCAACCCGGGCGATAGAGGGCGCTGGGATAACGAAATGCGGTATCGTCGAGCAGAACCGCGCCGTCGATGCGGGTGATTCCGGTTCGCGCGACCGCGAGCGCTGCGTCGCGCAGCGTTTTGCCGTCGAGCGTCGGGTCGCCGCCACCGCGAAGAATCAGGTCTCCGTGCAGAGCGGTCCCCGCGCGCGTACCATCGGTCGAGAGAGTTGTGACGAAGCGATCCTCGGGGCCGAAGCGATCGAGGCTTGCCGAGCCGACGACGAGCTTAAACGTGGAGGCGGGAATGAAATCGTCATCGGGATGGATGGCGTCGATCAGCGTGCCGCGCTTCGCATCGATGGCGAGAAAGGCAACGTGAGCGCCGCGTAGCGCACCGCTGCGAGCCGCACGGAGAATCGTCGCAATGCGCGCGCGAAGACTCGCGACCGTCGCGGTTGAGAAACGCGTCGAGGGCGTCGTTGTCGGCGTGGGTGCTGCCGCCGAGGAAGCGATCGGCACGGAGAGCGCCAGCAGGAGCGCGAGTGCGCCGAGATTCCTACGGGCGGACATCGCGGGCCACCGTTTCATCGAGCGATTCGGCGCGCATCCAGAGTTCCACATCGTCGCCGCGTACGGCAACGACGGCAGGGCGCGCAAATCGGTTATATGTACTCGCCATACTCGCGGTATATGCTCCGGTATCGAGAAGCGCAATTGCATCTCCCGCCTTTAACGAAAGCGGTAGATCGTAGGTGCCCAGTTCGTCGCTCTCGCAACTTCGCCCGCAAAGGAGCGTCGGTTCGCTTGCTTCACCCGCAGTGGAGAGCACGCGCAACGGATGCGTTGCCCCGTACAGTGCGTGGCGCGGGTTTTCGTAGAGGCCGCCGTCGCAGATCGCGATGCGCTGTTGCGAGGTCCGCTTGATCGCTCCGATGCGCAGCACCGTCATGGCGGCGGCGGCAACGATTGCGCGGCCGGGCTCGATACCGATCGACGGGAACGCGATGCCGTGCCGCGCAGCGCGATCGCGCATCGCCGGTATGCACGCTGCGAGGATCGGTTCGGGGTCGCCGACGAAGCCGCCGCCGAGAACGATGTGCGGCACGGGAAATCCGGCTTCGGTGAAACGTGCTGCGGCGTCGACGAGCGCAAGCGCGTGTTCGATAAACGCGGCGCTATCGTCGATTTGCGAACCGAGATGCGCGTGCAGGCCGAGAAAACGCACGCGACCCTGCGCACGCCGCAGGAGTGCGAGTGCTTCGGGTTCGGCATCGGGGGCGATCCCGAATTTACTTGCTTCGCCAGCGGTGCGAATCGCCCGGTGGGTCGCAGCGGCGATTCCGGTGTTGAGTCGTAAAAGGATCGGCGCGGGTTGCTGCGATGAGGCGCGCTCGATCGTACGGGCGAGTTCCTCGCATCCATCGACGACGGAGCGGCCGACGAATCCGTCGACGACCAGCGATATCTCGGCGTCGCTTTTCATGCAGCCGTGCAACGTGAGCGCCTCGGGCGGAATATCGGCGCGGCGCGCGGTCTCGAATTCCCCGAGGGAGCTCACGTCGATGCCGATTCCGCGTTCGTGGAGATAGCGTGCGAAGGCGACGCAGAGAAAGGCTTTTCCGGCATACGAAACCTCTATCCCATAGCGTTCGGCCGCGGCGGTTATCCGCGCGATCGAAGCGTCGAGCGTATCGAGATCGTAGATGACCAGCGGCGTTCCAAAACGCTGCGCGAGCGCAACGGCATCCATCGTCGTTCGCCTCTATGCGTTGCCGGAGAACTGTGCAAGAAACGCGTCGATCGTGCGGTCGATGGTGCCGGCTTGATGCATGCGCGTCCCGAGGCGCTCGGGAACCGTCGGAACGACGCAGAGAAACTCCGTCGCGTCGGTGCTGCTGACCGTTACCGAATCGAGCTCTGCGGGGACCAGAGCGCTCTGATAGGGAGCGAGGCGCAAGGCGCCGCTCTCGTGGGCGATCTCGATGCTGCCTCCGAGGGCGGTGATGACGGCGGGAAGCGCGTCGGTGAGGAGTGTCGTCGTGGCGCCGCCGGTGAGGGCCAGGCGTTCGACGGTAAAGTTCTCGTCGGAGATCAGTGCGGTTCGCGAACACCCTTGCCACGCGTAGGTGATCGTTTCGAGCGCCCCCATCGTGCCGGCACGATAATCGAGGACGTCGCCGGCCTTCGCAACGTGTAGTTCGCGCGGTTTGCCGTCGTTGCCGAGGCGGTTCCAATCAAAAATGCGGTAGGTAAGATCGCTCGTTTGCTGGGTCTCGTACACGACGATACCGGGCCCGATTGCATGGAGCGTTCCCGAAGGCAGATAAAATGCGTCACCGGTCTTAACCGGCACGCGGCGAAGGATCTCGCCGAGCGTTCCATCGGCGACGCGCCGTTCGTATTCTTCGCGCGATGTATCGCGCGTCCATCCGAGTACGATCTCGGCGTTCGGCTCGGCGTGCAGCACGTACCAGCACTCCGTCTTTCCGAACGGTTGATGCTCGACACGCTGTGCGTAGGCATCGGTCGGATGCACCTGCACGGAGAGCCAGTCCCGCGCATCGATGAATTTGGTGAGGATCGGAAAGACGCGATCGGTGTCGAGCGTGCCCATCAAGCGCTTTCCCAAGCTCGATCGCAGCGACGAAAGGGTGCTCCCCGCGAGCGGACCGTCGACCACGCGACTGCCCTCCCAGCACTCCCACGATTCGCCGATGCGCTCGTTTGGGTCACCGTGCTTGCCGAAGAGGCGAACGAGCGCATTTCCGCCCCAGATCGCCGGCGTCAGGACGGGGTCGAGGCGAAACGGCATGAGTGCAACGCTTGAGGATATATCGGCCATAGCGGCTGTTTTACGCGCAGAAGAGCGGTGTCCTGGCGAACGCTGCGGGGAACGCACGGGCCGGGCCGGAAACGGGAGAGCGTGTACCAGTTCCATATCAGTCTCGGTTCGAACCTAGGCGACCGGCAAGCGAATATACTCAGCGCCTTACAGCGTCTTCGCACGCGCGTCGAAGTGCTCGCGCTCTCGGGTTTTTACGAAAGCGCACCGGCGAACGGCGCGCAAGGCCCCGCGTTTTTAAACGTTGCGGCGGAGATTCGCGGGCCGCTCGATATCGACGACTTCAATCGCTACGCCGCAGCAGTCGAACGCGCTGTCGGCCGCGCCGGGCACGAGCCGCTCGCCGCGCGGGCGATCGATATCGATATTACGGTGGCGCAGGGGAACGTGCGCCCCGATATCGCAGAACGCATTTTCGATCTACTTCCGTTAGCGGAGATCGCTCCCGATCTGCGCGACGCCACCAGCGGTCGGTTGCTGCACGAACTCGTCGCGTCGCACGGCAGTAACGGCGTGCGGAGGCTCGAGCGCTCGTTGCACTTCCTCTCCAACCGCCAAGAAGAGGAGCCGGAGGTCCGTCTCTCGCTCAATCGCGTCGGGGTCGCTCGGGTAAAGCGGGTGATCCATCTCGATGTCGAGGGCGAGCCGCGCGTCTATAACGCGGAATTTTCGATGGTTGCCGATCTCGCGCCCGATAAGGCGGGCGTGCATATGTCGCGTTTCTCCGAGATTCTCGAGGAGACGCTGCTCGACGTTCTCGCCGACGGAGATATGCCCGCGCGAATCGAGCGTTTAGCCGAGCGTATCGCACAACGCGTCATTCGTACCCAACGAGCGGTACGCGCCGACGTGAAGATACGCGCCGAGTTCGGGCTCGAGCGCTGGACGCCCGTCAGCGGTAAACGCGGGGTGGAGACCTACGCACTCGTCGGCATCGCACATGCCGACAGCGAAAGCACGCGACATGCAGTCGGCGTTGAAGCCGAGGGGATGACGGCGTGCCCCTGCGCGCAGCAGATGGTGCGCGAGCACTCGCAGCGGGAACTTCTCGATGCGGGATTCTCGGCGGAAGAAGCGGAGCGAGCGCTCGATGCGCTGCCCGGTGCGACGCACAATCAACGGGGGCGCGGAAGCGTGCTCATCGGCACGACCGACCGGCGCGGTGAAGCGATTCGCGCCGAAGATCTCGTCGAGATCGTCGAATCTTCGATGTCCTCGGAGACCTACGATCTCCTGAAGCGGCCCGACGAATTCTTTATCGTCAATAAAGCACATCATAATCCGAAATTCGTCGAAGATGTCGTGCGCGGAATTCTGGCGCGCGCGCTCGATTTCTATGCCGATTTCGGCGACGATGCCTTTCTTTTCGCCAGTCAAGTGAATGACGAATCGATCCATAAACACGACGCGTTCGCCGAAGCGTTCGGAACCTTCGGAGAGTTTCGGCGCGAGCTCGCAGGCGGGGCGTACGTCGCGGCAAAGACCGATCTTGCGACCTGGCTCGGAACGCGGAGTTCGCGGATCGTCGACGCGGTGCGCTAGTGCTCGTGCTTCGCGCTGCCCTCGGCGACGCGATGGAGCGTATCGATGCGCTCGCGGAGGCTGGGATGCGATGCGAAGAGGAGCTCGAACCAGCGCGGGGATTCCGGCTCGGCGAGATTTTGCTCGGCAAGGCGTTCGAAGGCGGCGATGCCCCAGCCCGGGGCGCCGGTTGCCGCCACGGCGAAACGATCTGCCGCGCGCTCGCGATCCCGCGTGAGTTTGAGCACGAAGGGTCGTAGCGCCGTCGAGGCAAGCGCTACGCGCGCCGAAATGCGGGCGAGGAAGATCGGGCGTTCGCGCGATTCTGCATCGCGATTCTCCGGTAACATCGAAGCGAAGAGCAGAGCGATTGCTACCAGCGCTTCGGCCGCCGCCATCAAGCGGTAGGTATCGTGCGCGACATAGTGTCCGAGTTCGTGCGCGACGACGAACTCGATCTCTTCGGGGGTAAAGTTCTCGAGCAGCGTATCGCCGATCACGATACGATGCGTGCTGCCGATGCCGATGACGAATGCATTTGCCTTCGTCGTCTGCGCGCTCATGTTCATTTTTAGAATCTCGGCGTCGCCGCAGCCGTATCGCGCGGCGAGCCGCCGGAGCCGCTCTTCGATCTCCCCTTCAATCGGCTCGAAGCGGTTGAAGAGCGGTAAAATATAGAGCGGGACGACGATATTACCTAACGCGAGCAGCGGGAATGCGAACGCCGCACCGACGAGCGGCCAGCTCTTTCCGGTGCGACGAATAACCGCTCCGCCGAGCGTCGCGAGAATCGCCGAGAGCGCCGTCGCCAGAGCGACGCCTTTCATCTGTTCCAGGAACCACGCTTGGGGTTGCTGATCGGTCAACCCGTAACGACGCTCGGTGGTATAGCCCTCGATAAAATCGACCGGTATTTCCAGGAGCGCGCCGATGGCGGTGATCGGGGCTGCAAATGCCGCCGGAGCGAGCCACGGCGGGGCCTTCGCCGCGACGCTATCGATCGCGTCGGCGATCGGACTCTCCGGCAGCGCCCACGACTGCGCGAGCGAACGCACGGTGCCGAGTACCGCAAGGGTTCGGCGCTCGCGTGCGTAGCGCACGACGTCGCGCTCGCCGTGCGGTGTCGGCGAGCGAAGCTCGGCGCGACACTGGCTCGCTCGCCAAAGAACGTAGCCGAGGCCTGCGGCGCCGACGAGCAGGGCGGCGATTCGTCGTTGCTTCATGCCGATCAGATGATCGAGATCGTTTCCTTGGGTTTGGGATGCGCGGCGAGCGCATCGAGCAGCCGCGCTGCGAGTTCGTCGCAGATCGGATCGTCGATCTCTTCGACGCGCCCTTCGTCGGCGAGCATCGCTTTGCGCGGATCGATCGGCAGCGTTGCGAGGACCGGCGCCGCCGCCAGCTCCGCGACCCGGCTTGCATAGGATGGGCCGAACACATCGTAGCGTGCGCCGGTATCGGGAGCGACGAAGTAAGACATGTTCTCGACGACGCCGAGAATCGGTTTTTTAAGTTGATGGATCAGATTGGCTGCTTTGCGGACGATCATCGTCGCGAGCGCCTGCGGCATCGTGACGAGCACCACGCCGTCGATCGGCAGCGATTGCAGCACCGTCAACGGCGCATCGGAGGTGCCCGGCGGGAGGTCGATCAGTAAGACGTCGAGATCGCTCCAGAGCACCTGTTCGTAGAACTGCCGGATAACGCCGCTGACGATCGGTCCGCGCCAGATCATCGCCGTATCTTCTTTGTCGGTCAACAGATTCGAACTGACGATCTCGATAGCGCTGCGCGTGAGTGCCGGAACCATGAGCGGTTGCGGATTCCCTTGCGGCGTTTTCGGCGCGTTGGGATCGGCTTCGATCGCTAACGGCTCGCGCAGCCCGAAGAGTTTGGGAATCGACGGACCGGTGATATCGCCGTCAAGGATGCCGACGCGCAGATTGCGGCGTCGTAAACCGAGCGCGATCAACGCCGTCACGAGCGATTTGCCGACGCCGCCTTTCCCCGACATGATCGGGACGACGTGCGCGATTTTCGCGCGACCGCTAAAGCTCCCCGGCGCGCGCCGATGCGGGGTGCGGTCCTCGTTGGCGACGAGCGGGACGAAGCCCGAGAGGCGGGCTTGGCTAAGAGCGGCGAGGATCGGTTCGACACGAAGGCCATGCGCGGCGGCGCCTTGCGCGATCGTTTCGTATTTGCTGACCCCGCAGCCCGAGCAGCCGAGCCCGAAGGTCGTGAGCACGTCGGCGGCGATGGGAAGGGCGGCGACGAGCTCGCGGATATTGCTCTGCGGGGTAATCTCGATGGTGCTATGCGGCATACGTTCACTAGTAAAGCGCGAACCGACGCAATCCTCTCCTACGTTCCGTGCATCGAGCGTCGGAGGGCCGCGCAGGGTGCGGGCAGGCCGGGCCTGAAGCCACGCCCCTCGTGCAGACGAGAGATACAAGCGAGCGCGCGCGCGCGGTCCTCGCGGGCGGTTGCGATTCGCCCGTGAGAAGCGGACATTCCATCGGCGCCCCGATGTTCGTACAAGGAAGTGCGCGAGGCGCCTATGCGTACGACGAGCAGGGGCGCCGGTATATCGATTACATCATGGGGTACGGGCCGCTGCTCTTCGGGCACACCCACCCTGCGCTCGTGACCGATCTCGATGCGCTCGCCGCGACCGGGTGGATTTGGGGAACGACCCACCCCGAAGAGATCCGCCTCGCCGAGCGCATTCGCAGCTATCTTCCCGCCATGGAGCGCATGCGGTTCACCTCGACGGGGACCGAAGCGGTGATGGGCGCGGTTCGCGTTGCGCGCGCATCGACGCGGCGCTCGGTCATCGTCAAATTCGCCGGCAACTATCACGGCCACTCCGATCTCGCGCTCTTCGACGCCGGCGCATCGGCGCATACCGACGATGCATCGCGCAGCGGCATTCCGGAGGGGGTAACCCAAGACGTCATCGTTGCGCGCTATAACGATCTCGACGACCTCGATGCGAAGCTGCGCGGGCGCGAAAAAGATATTGCCGCGATCCTCGTCGAGCCGATCGTCGGGAATATGGGGTACGTCACGCCGGTGCCGGGCTTTCTCGCCGGACTGCGCGAGCGCGCCGATCGCTACGGTGCGTTGCTGATCTTCGACGAGGTGATCACCTGGTTGCGTCTAGGGTTGCACGGCGCAAGCGCGCTCGTCGGCGTAACGCCCGACATGGTGACCGTCGGAAAGATTCTCGGCGGCGGCGCGCCGATCGCGGCGTTCGGCGGGCGCGCCGAGGTGATGGCCGAACTCGCTCCCGCCGGGCGCGTTTTCACCGGCGGAACGCATGCCGGGAACCCCGTCTCGGTCGGAATGGCGCATCGCGTTCTCGATCTTCTCGAATCGAACCCGCAGTACTATTCGAACATGGAGCGCCTCGCCGAGGCGCTGGCATCGGGTATTCGGTCGTTATTTTCGCAACGTGGCTTGCCGTATGCGGTGGTCCAACACGCATCGATCGTCGATTTTAAGTTTCGCGCCGGGGAGCCGAATCGGAACTACGACGATGCGCGTCGCGCCGATAAAGCGCTCTATCGCCGGTATTACGACGCCATGCTCGCGCGCGGTATCCTGTTGCCGCCATCGCAGAACGAAGTGATGTTTCTTTCGGTCGCTCACGCCGAGGGCGATGTTGACGCGACGCTCGTGGCGATCGGCGAATCGCTCGACGAGATCTTCACGGGCTGAGTCTGCCGGCGCAGGCCGCTGCGCCGATAGCCACACCGATTTGCCGATTGCCGAGCCATCGCGAAGGAGGCACGATTCGGTGCCCGAAGTGCGTGGCGTAGTTGAAATCCGGCTACATGAGATCGGGGAAGCGATGCATTCAAGGTGACCTTTATGCCATGGGCTTGCCCTCGCTTTCGTGGGGTTGCTTGCTGCATGTTCTTCGAGTACGGGCGCCGGGCCGGGAAGTAGCGTCGCGCCGAGCGCTCCGCCGCTCTCGGTCAACCTTCTCGGTCCGCTGCAGAGCGTTGGGCAGACGGCGGTGTTACAAGTAAGCCAGCAAGGGTATCTCGGCCCGTTCACGATCACCTCGAGTAACGGCGCCGTGCTGAGTTTAGCGCAGAAGCTGCAATCTACGCAGCGTGCGCCCGCAGCGACCGGTCCGCAAACAATCATCAGCCCTAATGGGCAAGCATATGTGAATGCGCTCGCGCAAGGCAGTGCCTCGATCAGCGTGAACGGCTACGGCGGTATTGCCGTCGCACCGACGCAACTGCAGAACGTCGTGATCGGCTCGCCAACTCCGTCGCCGTCGCCTGCACCCACGCCGACGCCCACGCCGACACCCACACCCATGCCGACGCCCGGCGCGGTCGTGCTCGCGCCGAACGCGCTGGCGTTTACCGCCGTCGGTGCTACCAACGCGCAGAGGACGACAGCGAGTGAGAGCAATTACGCCGGCACGTTTACGGCTGCAACGGGAGCGGCGGGGCAAACGAACTCCTGCAGCGGGATCGCGACGATCTCACCGGCGAGCGGCACGACCTTTAGCGTCACGCCAGTCGCTGCGGGGCACTGCACCTTTACGCTGACGGGAGGCGGAACGCAGAGTGCGACGCTGACCATCGATGTCACCACCACCAACGTCGGAGGTTCGTAAGCGATGATCGCCCGTAAACGCCTTCTCGCACTCGCGCTTATCGCTTCGCTCGCCGCGTGCGGCGGCGGTAGCGGCGGTGCCACGACCGGCGCCCCGGTGCTTCCCGGCAACGCGCCGACGCAACCGTCGATGACGAACGTCGCCTTTCGCATCGTGATTCCCGCTGCGAGTACCGCGAGCGCATCGCGCGCCCCGCGTTATATCTCGGCATCGACGCAATCGGCTTCGATTGCCGTTGCGCCTAGCGGGGGGAGCCCCGGGACGCCGACGGTGATCAACTGCACGAGCGTCTGTAGCGGAACGGTGAGTGCACCGGTGGGCAGCGATACCTTCACGGTCAATCTCTACGACGCAACGAATGCCGGCGGGCATCTGCTCTCCACCGGCACGTTGACGCAAAGCATTGTCATCGACCAAGCCAATTCAGTGAATCTGACCTTTAACGGCGTGGTCGCATCACTGCGCGTTACCCTTGCATCGCCGACGGTCGTACCGGGAACCGCAGGTTCGGTCGGGGTCACCGTCAACGCACTCGATGCCGACGGCAACGTCATCGTTGGGCCCGGCACCTACGTGAATGCCGCGGGGGCACCGGTGAGCGTTGCGTTGAGCGATTCCGATACCTCGGGGAATTCCACGCTCTCGCAGACCTCGGTGACGCAACCGACGAGCGGCATCGCGCTGAACTACACCGCGGCGTTCGACGCCAATCCGACCATTACGGCGAGCGCGACGGGGCTCACCTCGGTCACCACGCCCGCGCTCACCTTCCCCGCACCGACGCTGAGCAACGTGAGCGTCGCTGCCGGTGTGGCAGGCACGCCCGTCAGCGAGACGGTGACCGGCACGAATTTCGTGAGCGGGAGTACGACGCTCGCGGCGAGTGGTTCGGGCGTGAGCGTGAGTAACGTCAGCGTCACGAGTTCCACGACGCTGACCGCGACGTTTACCCTAGCGGGGAACGCAGCATTTGGAACGCGGAATGTCACCCTGAGCACCGCGAACGGGACGAGCGGGAGTTTCGTCTTTGCGGTTGCGACCGGTGCGGTGCTCACCGTCACCTCGGCGAGCGATACGAGCCCGGGAACGCCACCGGGAACCGGAACCGGTTCGGCGGGGGATCTGCGCAGCGCGATCCTCGCCGCCGATGCCCAACCCGGCGATGCGATTATCTTCAACTGCGGCGCGCCCTGCCATATCACGCTTGCCGGGCCGTTGCCGCCGATGACGGCGAATATGGCGATCGACGGCGGCCCCTACGGTAACGTCGTCATCGACGGCAACAGCACCTATCGCGCGTTCTGGGCAGAGAGCGGGAGCATCGTGCTGGCAAATCTGGAGGTCGAAAACGCGCTCGCTCACGGTGGGGATGGTGTTGGATCCGATGGTATAGGAAGCGGGGGCGGGGCGGGGCTCGGCGCCGGGCTCTTCGTCGATACGGCGAGCGTGACGGCAGTCAACCTGTACTTCCTCAATGACGCGGTGGCAGGGGGCAACGGCGGCAACGGGTCCGGCGTCCCAGACGACACGGGGGGCGGCGGTGGTGGGCTCGGCGGCAACGGTGCGCCGGGAACGGGCGGTGCCGGGGGCGGTGGCGGTATTCTCGGCGCGGGCAGCCCCGGTACATCAGGTAATGGTGGCGCCGGTGGGGTCGGTTTTAGCGACCTCGCGGCGAGCGGTAGCCCGGGTTCCTCGACGAGCACGCCTGCGACCCCGGCGATCGCCGGGTATGGTGGCGGCGGCGGGGGTGGTGGTGATTTCACCGTGACGAGTGCCATCCTCGACGGCGGGAATGGCGGCGCCGGGGGCTTCGGCGGCGGCGGCGGTGCCGGCGGCAACGGGGGGCAGTCAAATTGGGGAGGCGCTATCGGCGGTACAGGGGGTGCCGGCGGATTCGGCGGTGGCGGAGGCGCTGGTGGCGGTTCGGGTGATGCCATCGGTAGCGTCGGCGGAGCCGGGGGTGCTGGAGGCGGCGGTGGAAGCGGCTACAGTGGCACCGGAGGCAGCGGTGGAGCGCTGGCGACGATCGCCGGCGGAAACGGCGACACCTCCAACTATGGTGGCGGTGGAGCCGCGGCCGGCCCGGCTATCTTCATCCACGCCGGTAGCCTCACGACGCTCGGGAGCGGCGCGAGCGCATCCGCCGCCACCGGTGGCGCCGCAGGCGGCGGTGCCGCTACGGCCGGTGGAAGCGATGCGACGCCGGTCTTCAACTACGCGGGCACCGTCAACGGATCGAGCGCGACCGGGCCGGTTGCCGGCGCCTTAGGCACCTCGCCTCCGTAAAAAGCGTTCCGCCGTTCGGCGAGGCGGCGTCGATCTGCGAACGAGCGGTTAGCGGCGGACGGGGGTCGGGAAGACCCCGACGCTGCGGAGGCCGTCGGCATCGACGCTGCGGACGGCGAAGAGATCGTCGTCGTAGCTGATGGGAAGCGTGATGGTGGTGACGTCGCCGACCGCGCG
>JAJYRI010000148.1 GCA_021794175.1 bacterium | reverse complement strand
GGAAAGGAGCAACCCGTCACCCGTCGGGCTGCGAAGAATCTTCACATCGAGCGAGCACGCATTCTCGATGCTGATCAGACGCCCGATGCTCCCGGCGTTGCCTCGAAGCCCCAAGAGCGCGACGGTAACCGAACCGCAATCCGCGCCGGACTGGTAGACACGAACGACGAGTTGACGCCGCTCGCCCGGAAGGAAGCGCCCGACCCCGAGGAGTTGCGCTTCCTGATTGGGGAACCAGAGGTTCGCCCCATGCGCTTTTTCGAGTGGGTCGAGCAGCGTATCGGTGCCCGGGGTGCGGTACGCGATTCCCCCACCGAGCCGCTGCGGGCGTTCGATCTCGATGCGCCATTGCTTGAAGCTTCGCGAGGCATCGCGGCCGAGCGTCTCGGTCGTCACGCGCGCCGACCACTCCCCCTTCCCCGGGCCGGCAAAATCGACCCGACGGCTCGCGACCGCTTTTGGCGCCGCCGCAGCATTTGCCGCCGCGAGCGCGATCGACGACGGGGCGAGAGCGAGCAGCGAAAGTGCGACGATGAGGCGAAGCTTCACGCGATGTCGGTACCACATGCTTTTCGTGCTTGGGCATTTATCGCGGCCTTCCTATGTTTCCCGGCGATCGGTATGGCGACCGCGGCGCCGAGAGCGACGGGGGCGACACTGCTCCTGCACGGCGATACACTCGTCGCCGCATGGATACCCGGTACGAAGCATGGGACGCCGATCGATGCGGTCATGCGGAACAAAGATAAAGCCTTCGTTCCCGACGTCTTAGTGATTCCGGTCGGAAGCAGCGTGCGTTTCCCCAACGAGGATCCGTTCTTCCACAGCATCTATGCCGCGAATTCACCCGACGATTTCGACATCGGCTTTTACGGTACGGGCCCGGGGAAAGTGGTGCGTTTCCTCCACCCGGGGACGGTGAACGTCCACTGCCACATTCACGTTTTCATGCACGGCATCATCGTGGTCGCCGACGGCATCGCTGCAAGCGGTGACGACGGCCGGGTCATCCTTCAAGGCGTCCCCGCCGGCCGTCACGTCGTCGATGCGGTGTTCGCCGACGGGCGCACGCGACGCATAGCGATAACGATTGCCGCAAACGTCGGCGCGCTCTCGTTACGGGTTGCGCCCCGGTAATTGCTGCCCGAAGGAGCGCTCGAGAATATCGTCGTCGAGAATCGGCGGCGGCGGTGCGATGCTGCCGTCGTCGACGAGCGTGAGAAATGCCGCGACGCACGCGCGATCGAAATGCGATTCGACGCAACGACGCAGTTCGTCGCAGGCGACATCGGAACTCATCGCGCGCCGATAGGGACGGTCGGTCGTCATCGCGTCGTAGGCATCGGTGACGGCGATGATCCGAGCTCCGAGCGGAATATTTTCGCCGGCGAGCCTGCCCGGGTATCCGCGCCCGTCGATCCGCTCGTGATGCGCGACGATACATGGAAGAATATCGCGCATCGCTTCGACGTTGTTGAAGATTTCGCCGGCGATCTGCGGATGCAAGGCGATGATCGCGCGCTCGTTTTCGTCGAGTCGATCCTTCTTCAGCAAGACCGCATCGGGTACGCCGACCTTCCCGATATCGTGCAATAAGGCGCCGATCTCGACGCGACCGATCTCCGATGCACGCAAACCCATGCGCTGTGCGAGCAGTTTGGAATAGCGTGCGACGCGCATCGAGTGGCCGGCGGTATAGGGATCGCGTTTGTCGACGATCGAAGCGATGCCGCCCATTGTCTGCGTGAAGGTCTCTTCGGCGAGGCGTTTCCTGCGGTCGAGCTCGCGCTGTGCCGCGATCGCCAACGCAAGCAGCGAGAGAAAGATCAAGGCGCTGGAGGCGACGGTGGCGATAATAACGATGCGGATTTCGCCGACATCCTGCGACTGAATCTGGTCGATCGATACCTTCACACCGAGCACCGCAACGTAGCGTTGGGTCGTTGGATCGGCGAGCGGCGCGTAGGCGGTCCGCACGCGCTCCCCCGATAGGAGCGAGACCTTCGAAAGGATCACGTTCTGCGCGGCGATCGCCCGTCGCGCGGCGAGCGGCTGCGGGCGAGCGTCGAGCGGATAGATTGCGGTGCCGTCGGCGCGATAGACGCGAATTCCACGAAGATACTCTTGGAACGACGTTAACTCGGCGGCGCGTCGATCTAAGCTTCGCTCCAAACTGTTCGAACGCTCGTGGATCGAGATCGACTTCAAAATCGTCGGAGCGAGCGTCGCCTCGGCCTGGCCGACCGCCGTCGCGATGATATCGCTCTGAATCGAACGCGCGTGGATGCGCACGAACAGAAACGCCAACGCGATCGCTGCACCGACCGTCAGGATCGCAGTGAGCGCCGCGAACCGCTGGAGAAACGAAAAGCGCAACGAAGCCTTACTTTACGAAGCCGCCCGGGTAGGCCGGGAATTGGTGGAGAGCTTCGTCGAGCAGCGCGACGTGCGTCGTTTCGACGCCGAGAATCGCCGCCGAGACCTGTGCGAGATTGCGATCCTGAAAATCGGGAATCACGGAGAGATACGTACTCGCCGCTTTCTCTTCGATGCTCTTCGCGTAGCGTAAAATATCGCGCTCGTCGGCGAGCTTCGGGACCGGTAACCGAGCGGTCTTCGCCGTCGGCACGCCGCCGCCGGCGCGCACCGCGCCGATAAGCGCATCGCGATGCGCGACGTGATCGGCGCGAAACGCGAGCGCGACGGTGAGAATGCGTCCCGAGAGCAGCCCGGTCTTCGCCGCGGCATCGTATGCCGCGATGCCGGCACGTTCGAGTTCGATTGCGGCATTGAGCGTCTGCAAATCGCCGGGGGCTGCGGCGGCGGCCGCGGCGAGCTCACCGAGCAACGGCGCCCCGATAAGGCCGAGTGCAGTCGCCGAGAATAGCGCCTGTGCGCGAGTGATGGATTTCATAGTCGACTCCTTCGAAGCACGTTAGATTCCGGCGTACCACTCGTAGCCTTGATCCTCCCAGTAACCGCCCTTCCCCCCGTAGAGATGCGCGAACGAACCGACCACCTGGATCTCGCGCACCCATTTCGCACTTTTATACCCGAGTTGGATCGGCACGCGCAGGCGGACCGGAGCCCCGTGATCGGGACGAATCGGCTCGCCGTTGAGTTGCAAGGCGAGGAGGGTTTGCGGTTGATAGGCCTGCGCCATATCGAGACTCTCGTAATACGGTGTCCCTTGGTCGTCGCTATCCATGCAGCGAAAGATCGCGTACCGAGCATCGCGATGCGGTCGCGCCATCTCGAGGATGCGGCGCAGCGGAACTCCACTCCAAGCACCGATCGCGCTCCAGCCTTCGACGCAATCGTGCCGCGTGATCTGGTGCTGCTGCGGCATGCGTTGGAGCTGTGCGAGCGTTAGACGGAGCGGCCGTTCGACCGCACCGACAACGCGAAGCGTATAGTTCGTAAATGCGTGCGCGCGCATATCTTGGTAACTCGCCGTCGTCGGCGTCGGCAAGCTGTCGA
>JAJYRI010000147.1 GCA_021794175.1 bacterium | reverse complement strand
GAGAGCAGATGCTTGCCCGTTCGCCGAAACTGTCGTTTTGCAAGCGTCGCATGCACGTCGTTGAAGAGCAACGAGAGAATCGCCGAAGCATCCCAATAGAGCAGCGCGCGATCGTCGGTCACCGATTACGGTCTTCGTCGAGCAGTCGTTGAAAATATCCGGGCGGCGCGTTGTTGGGGATAGGGTACTCGATCGGGGCCGATGCCGGCGGAAAGGGTACGAGCGTTCCGTTCTCGATGAGCCGCGCAAGGCGAACGTCGAGCGGCTCGAGCGCTTTGGGAATCGGCACGATCTTCGCGACCGGTACGCCCCGATCGGTGATCGTGCATTCGTCGCCGTTCCGCGCGGCTTTCACCAGCGCGGACAAGTGCTTCTTCGCCTCGCGAATTCCCATTGTTTTCATCGCGCCTCTGATGTAGTCACCGTGACTACATGGTGAATCATAGCACACCCGAGGTGCCCGCCTCTCCGGCCCGCGACAAAGCGGAGGGCGGCGGCGGCGGCCCGAAATCCTCGCTGGCTATGACCACGCTCGCCCGCACCGCCCGCTACGCCAAACGGACCGCGCACCTGCGCGCCTCGACGATCCGCGAGATGCTGAAAGTGACCCAGCAACCCGACGTCATCTCCTTCGGCGGCGGCCTCCCGGCACCCGAGCTCTTCCCGCTGAAGGCGGTCGCCGATTGCACCGCCGAGGTGCTCGAACACTACGGCGCGACCGCGCTGCAATATAGCGTGACCGAGGGGATTCCGGCGCTGCGCGCATGGGTGGCGCAGCGCCTCACGCACCGCTTGCAACGCGCGTTTGCGTTCCACGACACCATCATCGTCAACGGCTCGCAGCAGGGGCTCGATCTCGTCGGCAAAGTGCTGCTCGACCCCGGCGACTACGTGGTGGTTGCGAACCCCACCTATCTCGGTGCGATTCAGGCGTTCGATGCCTATCAGGCGCGCTATCTCACCGTCGAGAGCGATGCCGAAGGCATGCTCCCCGATGCGCTCGAGCGCGTGCTCGCCGGCGCCGACGCGCCGCCGAAACTCGTCTATCTCGTGCCGAATTTTCAGAATCCCAGCGGCAGCACGCTGCGAGCCGATCGCCGCGAAGCGATCGTGCGCATCTGCGAACGCTACGACGTCGTGCTCTTCGAAGACGATCCCTACGGCGAATTACGATTTGAAGGGAGCGACCAACTCGGGCTCTCTTCGTACGAGAGCGAAGGCACGGTGATCTATTCCGGCACCGCGAGCAAGACGCTCGCACCGGGCGTGCGCGTTGCCTGGCTCGTCAGCAAAGACCACGAGCTGCTCGAGAAAATCATCCTCGCCAAGCAAGGCGCCGATTTACAGCCGGGAACGCTGACGCAGCATATCTTTCTGCAGTATGCGGCGCGCAACGGCGGCGTCGAATACGAGGCGCATATCGCGCGCATTCGCCAGACCTATCACCGGCGCCGCGACGTGATGATCGGCGAGCTCGCCGCGCACATGCCGCCGCAGATGCATTTCAATCGCCCCGAGGGCGGCATGTTTCTCTGGGCGCACCTCGACGGCGTCGACACCGAGGAACTGCTTAAAATCAGTGCCGAGCAGAAAGTCGTTTTCGTTCCGGGGGTGAGTTTCTACGCCGAACGCGATGTCCACGACGGCATGCGCCTGAATTTCTCGAACGCCTCGGAAGAAAACATCGCGATCGGGATCGAGCGACTCGCCGGCGCGGTAAAAACCTACCTGCAGCGCTAGGCTCGGCCCGATCGTGCCTAGGCGACGTTCCGGGGGCGTCCGCCTTTACGGCCGTTTTTCCGCGATGCGCGCGCCTTCGCGCGGCTACGAACGGCACCGCCGCGCTTACCGATCTCGCTCATCCAGCGGCGATTGCCGAAAATACCCTTGAGAAGACTCGCGACGCCATGGGCAACATCGAGCGACTCCCAAAAGAGCGTCGAACCCGGCCCAAGGATCACGACATTCGCCAACGCCTCGGCCGGGGCGCTTTCCAACCCTTGCATGAAGCGACGCGGAATCGCCAGTTCGATACCGGTTGAAAGACCGACGACGACTGCGTCGTCGCTTCCGCGGTAGCGAGCGAATATGGCTCGCGGTGCGTACCGTTCGAACGCCTCTCCCCGCGCAATGGCTTCCTCGATCTCCGCGTCGCTTACCTGGGCGCGAGGCTTCGATTTAGGCATGGGCTTCCTCCCAGAGCGATAGCAAAATTTCAGCGTGTTGGGCGGCGAGTTTTAAGACTTTCTTCACCTCCGAAGCCGTCGCACCTCGAACCGCATCATCACGGTTGCAAAGCCGCGCTTGCCGATCGACATTAAATTCGACGATTACTTCGCCACGGTCGATGAAGGCGTGGAAATGGCACGGGGCGTGGTCGCCGACTTTCGACACGAACAGCACGCCTCGGAATCGCTTTGACCCCACCGATCCTCACATTCATAATAACCTAAGCGTCGCTTAGATTTCAACGTCTCGCCCCCATCTGTTCCCCGGTTCGCGCGAATCCCGCCGCGAGCGGAAACCGGAGCGTCCGCTTTCTCGCGCCCGCGGCCGCTACGGCGGCGTTGTGTGCACCCCCCGGCGACACTATCGCAAGCGATCTTAAGGACTAGTCAGACTAGGTTGACAACCGTCCTCCTTGCGATTACGGTGGAATGCGTGAAGGAGGGGCGTATGTTGGCGAAGCGCACGGGTGACGGTACGACCTGGCAGCTCCAGGAGGCGAAGGCGCGACTCAGTGAGGTCGTGCAACAAGCGCTCGAGGGGAGACCGCAGGTCATTTCGCGTCGCGGGCGGGACGAAGTGGTCGTACTGCGCCGCAGCGACTACGAGAGAGCCCTGCACCCAAAAGAAAGCCTGGTTGAACTCTTCAGGCCCGTTCGGGGCAACGGCGCTCGCTTCGAACGCCGCAAGGATTCGTCGCGAGGCTTTGAGTTTTGAGCGGATTTCTTCTCGACACCTGTGCGCTCTCCGAACTCATGCGTCCGTCACCAAATCCCGGCGTGGTAGCGTGGTTCGAGCAAACGCCTGAACCCAGGATGTTTGCAAGCGTACTCACGATCGCCGAACTCTATCGCGGCATCGAGCTTCTTCCGGCCAGCCGGCGGCGCTCTGCGCTGGAATCGAAGATCGCGGCGTTCATCGATCGCCTCGGCGAGCGCATTCTGCCGTTCGACATTCATGATGCGGCGCGCTGGGGACAGCTCGACGCACAGAGCAGTGCGAACGGGCGAACGCTACCGATGACCGACGGAATGCTTGCCGCGGTGGCGCTGGAGCGTCACCTGTCGATCGTGACGTGCATTGCCCCCGATTTCGCTGGATACGGCGTGCCGATTTTCAACCCCTGGAGTTGACCGCGGCGCCGGAAGTTGTCAATACGTTTGAGGCCACTGTCGTTTAAGAATTAGTGTGCGGTCGGCTTAAACCGCTACGTCGCCCTCCTTTCCCTGCTGGGATCGGTCGGTTATTGGCGCGGGCCGGTTGATGTA
>JAJYRI010000146.1 GCA_021794175.1 bacterium | reverse complement strand
TCGCGCCGATATCGATGCCGTGCGTTCCGAGCCAGACGCAATGCGACGCGATGCGCGTCAATTCGGAGAAGAGCACGCGAATCGTCTGCGCGCGCTCGGGAATCTTTCCTTCGATACCGAGCAATCGTTCCGCAGCGAGCGCGTAACAGAGGGCGTTGCTCTCGGGCGCGAGGTAATCCATGCGCTCGATGACCGTCTGCGCCTGCGTCCAGAAAAGATTCTCGGCCGATTTTTCGATGCCGGTGTGGAGATAACCGATCTCCGGCTCGGCCTTCACGACCGTCTCGCCTTCGATCTCCAGCATGATTTGCAGAACGCCGTGCGTCGAGGGATGCTGCGGCCCCATCGAAAGAACCATCGAGTTGCCCTCGCGACTGACGACCTCGGGGGTCATCGGTTCGGGCGGCGTCGTCGGGCGTGCGGTCGTACTCACCGTTCGCCCTCCCCTGCGGCGCGCTCGCGCGCGGCTTTCACCTGCGCCTGCAACGCTTCGAGCGTGCGCCCCGAGGGCGGAGCGCCGGCAACGACGTTACTCTTCAGCGCGAACGCCGGGCGCGGCGCGCGGTCGCGCGCGGGCCCGCGTAACGGATAATCCTTCCGCAACGGATAGCCCTCCCAATCGTAGGGCATCTGTATGCGACGCAAATCTGCGTGCCCGGAGAACGAGATCCCGAAGAGATCGAAGACTTCGCGCTCGGCCCAATCGGCGCTCGGCCACAGATCCATCACGCTCGGACAGACGGGTGCGTCGCCGTCGACGCCGCAGAGCACGCGTAAGCGTTTGGGCGTCCCGACCTCGGCAACCGAACTCGCCTTCGTCGGCATCGCTAGAAGATGATAGACGAGATCGAAGCGCGGCGTGCGCTGCGGGTAATCGACCGCGCCGAGATCGAGCAACATCGAGTATCCGTTCGCGTGCAGTTCTTCGAGAAGCGCGCGCAATGCCGCGAGATCGACGCGACGAACCTCGGCGTCGCCGACATCGCTGCGAAGACTCGTTGGGTCGGTCGCCAGTCCGGTAATCGAAGGCGTTTGTGTGCTCGGCATTCGGGCCTTTCTTCTTCCGCTCGAACGTGTGCTAGCCGCGCGCGAGGACGCCGCCGCGTCCACCTTCGCGAATCTGCTGCTGGATGAGATTGACGGCGTAGAGCAGCCCGTCGGGGGTCGGCGGGCAGCCCGGAACGTAGACGTCGACCGGGATAATCGTATCGACGCCTTGGACGATGGCGTAGTTATCGAAGACGCCGCCGGAGCTCGCGCAGGCACCCATCGAGATCACCCACTTCGGGTCGGCCATTTGATCGTGAAGGCGTTTGACGACCGGCGCCATCTTCTGCGCGACGCGCCCGGAGACGATCATCAGATCGGCCTGACGCGGCGAGCTGCGAAAGACCTCCGAGCCCAACCGCGCGATGTCGTATTCCGGCGCGGTTACCGTCATCATTTCGATCGCGCAACACGCGAGCCCCATCGTCAGCGGCCAAACGCTCGAACTCTGCGCCCAACGCGCGACATCATCGAGCTTCGCTAAGAGAAAGTGCCCCGGCCCTACTTCCACGCTAAACCTCCGCGCTTCCAAACATACGCGTACCCGATACCGAGGACGACGATAAATACCGCCATCTCGAGCAGACCGAAGAGTTTGAGCGCGTGCAGCTCGACCGCCCACGGATAGAAGGATGCTGCTTCGACATCGAAGACGACGAAGAGCATCGCGATAAGGTAGAAGCGAACCGGGAATCGCCCCGATACCGAAGAGGTCGGTTCGACACCGCATTCATAGGCTTCGAGTTTGAGTGGATTGGGCTTTCGCTGCGCGAGCAGCCCCGGAAGCACCGTGAAGAGCAAGGCTGCAGCGAGCGCGACTGCCAGAAAGATCGCGACCGGTAGGTACGGATTCATTGCAAACTCGGGTTTTTGGCGAGCGCCCCAGGGAACCCTGGCAAATGGCGGCGTATCGTCGTAAATATGCAACGCACGCTCGTTATCGCCTTACTCGTCCTCACCGCGATCGGCAGCAGTTGCTCGCCGCCGCCAAATGTCGTAGGCGTCCAATCCTACGGCACGATCGTCGGCCGCGTACTCGACGCGACGACCAATCGACCGATTCCCCAAGCGCTCGTCTCAGTGGGATCGCTTTACACGGTAAGCGCCGATAAAGAGGGCGGCTTCGTCCTCACCGGAGTGCCGATCGGCAACCAAGTGGTGCAGGTCCACGCGCCGGGCTACACCTTCGTCTCCAAGAAGGTCTTCGTGCTGCAGAATAAGACGGCGAACGCTCGCTACCTCCGCTTGGTGCCGGCGGCATTGCCGGCGGGCGAGGCGACCCTCCCGCCGCCGGGAACGCCGAGCCCCAGCCCCGAGCCCTCGACGAGTGCAAGCCCGGTAACCTCCGCGAGTCCATCGCCCACCGGATCGACGAGCCCAATCCCTTAAGAGCTCGAGTCGTGCGCCGCGCGCACCGCTCTTGTCGCTTGCCTGCAAGCGCGTGATAGAGTGGGTGAGAGGAACTTTGCATGAGCGTTCAACCGTGGGAGCCGCCGATCGCCCGGCTTACCGGAGCCCTGGAACAGATCGCCGATCGGCTCGACGGGCTCGACCGTCGCGTGGACGGCATCGACCGGCGCCTCGACGGGTTCGAACAACGCATGGATCACCGTTTCGCGCAGGTCGATGCGCGCTTCGCACAGGTCGATGCGCGCTTCGCTCAGGTCGACGCGCGCTTCGCGCAGGTCGATGCGAAGTTCACCTGGCTCATCGGCATCGTTATCGGCACCTGGGTGACGACGATGCTCGCAATCCTGTTGCATCGGTAGGCGTCGCACCCATCGCGATCGGCGCACCACCGATTTCCTCGGGCGCGGCGCTCATTGCTTCACCTCGTGGCGATAGCCGATGGAAGCGAGCCAGGGCGAGCAGGTGTACGGCGTTTCTTCAAACTGATTCGCGCGCAGCGAATCGTCGTGGTGCATGGGAGGTTTGGCGCGCACGAACGCGCGGAAAAATACGATCTTTTTCATGACACATCGTCCTTTAAAAAGCTGTTGGGATTTCGCCGCATAGCGCGGCATAAAACATCGATCTACTACTGCCATCGTCCACGGCGGAACATCACCCCCTTTGCATAGCGCGTCGTCTCTGCAACGCCTACAAACAAAAATGTCACCTGGTTTCTCGCAGGCGACATTTCGAAAAGACCCAAAGCGGGCGCAGGCCCGCTGAATTCTTTCTCAATGTCGAGCTTTAGCACTGCACGCCGTAGAGGTCCCGAGGGCCTCAGCCGCATTAGGTGCCGCCTTGATTCGGCGGAACCTGGTCAACCCGTTGGGGTCTCTCGACCTTTCCGGGCAGCGGCATATCTCCGTGCAGACGCCTCACCTAACGAGGAATCCAAAGAGATCGTACCTCCGCATGTCAACCCCGGCGATCTCGATATCGTCGTTTGCCCGGCTCTCTCTCCGCGTCGCGTCCGTCGATAGAGAGTTCGCTCGAAGTAGTGTATGCCGACTTCACGCGAAAAAGGCGGCACGGATTTTCCATGCCGGGGACCACGTCGATTCCGATACCTTCGAGCAATTTCTTACCATCTCGACACGCGCCGCGAAATCCAGCCACCGGGATATCCCTATTCAGGAGACGGGCCCCGAATTCCAAGGCATGCACGACCACGCATCGGAGAGTCGGGCGCATGCACTCCAATCGTAGGTGCCTACACGGCAGCGGGTCGCGCCAG
>JAJYRI010000145.1 GCA_021794175.1 bacterium | reverse complement strand
TCGCTTGCTCGATCATCTCGTTCGCACGTTCGGCCGTAACGATACCCTGCGCGACGAGTTTGTTCGCGAAGAGTTCGCGCGCGGTGGGATGGTTCTTGATCTTTTCATAGAGCAACGGCTGCGTGTATGCGGGCTCGTCTTGCTCGTTATGTCCGAAGCGACGGTAGCCAATGAGATCGATGATGACGTCGCGCTTGAATTGGCGACGGAAATCCACCGCCAGGCGAACAGCGTCGATGCAGGCGTCGACGTCGTCGGCGTTGACGTGCACGATCGGCACGTCGAAGCCCTTCGCGAGATCGGAGGCGTAGCGCGTCGAACGATCGTCGTGCGGATCGGTGGTGAAGCCGACTTGGTTGTTGGCGATGATATGCACGGTGCCGTCGGTGGTGTAGCCGGCGAGCGACTGCAGATTGAAGACTTCGGAGATAATGCCTTGCCCCGTGAATGCGGCATCGCCGTGAATGAGAATCGGCACCGCGCGGTTGCCGTCGCGCACGGGCGCACCCGCGCCGTGATCGCTCTGCAACGCGCGCGCCGATCCCTCGACGACCGGATCGACCGCTTCGAGATGGCTCGGATTATGCGCGAGAATCACCGTGATGTCGCGCCCGTCGTGCGAACGATAGACGCCGGTTGCGCCCTGGTGGTATTTCACGTCGCCGGTCACGTCGTCGTCGCCGACTTCGCCGCGCTGGTGCGCCGCTTCGAATTCGCCGAGTAGTTCGTCGTAGGGAAGGTTGACGACGTGCGCGATCACGTTGAGGCGACCGCGATGCGCCATGCCGATCACCGCGTTTCCGACGCCCTCCGCCACGAAGCGTTCGAGCATCTCTTCGAGCATCGGCACCATCGCATCGAGCCCTTCGCCCGAGAAGGTCTTCTGCCCGAGATACGTCTTGCGCAGGTAGCGTTCGAAGGTTTCACCGCGCGTCAGCCGTTCCAACAAGCGCTGTTGGTGTTCGCGCGAGAGCGGTGTGCGGTGCGAGCCGGTTTCGATCGCATCGCGCATCCAACGGCGTTGTTCGCGATTGGAGATGTGTTCGAACTCGTACGCGAGCGAGGAGCTATACGTCTCGCGCAGATGCGGAAGCACCTCGGCGAGCGTACTCCCCGGCACCTTCACGCGCAACACGCTCGCGGGAATCGCGTTCTGCATCGCGTGCGTGAGCCCGTAGGTTGCGGGATCGAGCGATTCGTCGCCGGGTGGCGTCGAACCGAGCGGATCGAGATTGGCGGCGAGGTGTCCGTGCGTGCGATACGCCGCGACGATCGCCGCAGCGGCGGCGACGCCGCGCATCATTTCGTCGGAAGGCGCGCCCGAGGAAGCGCTCGCAATCGGTACCGGCGCCTTCGCACCGAGTTGCGGTGCCGGGCCGGCGACGAGCGAGAGCGCCGAAAACGCGCGTTCGTAGAATTCGCTCTCGCCCTGCAGCAAGCGATCGATGCGTCGCAAAAATTCACCCGACTGCGCGCCCTGAATGACGCGGTGATCGTAGGTGTTGGTCATCTGCATCACTTTGCCGATGCCGAGACTGCGCAACGTCGTTTCGTCGACGTTGGTGAAACCGGCCGGGTAGCCGATCGCGCCGGTGGCGAGAATCGACCCCTGCCCCGCCATCAAGCGCGGAATCGACGCGACGGTGCCGATGCCGCCGGGATTGGTGAGCGTAAGGCTCGCCCCGGTGAGATCGTCGGCGACGAGTTTATTCTCGCGCGCTTTGGTGACCAGTGCATCGTAGGCGGCGACGAAGCCGGCGAAATCGAGCTTGTCAGCGTTTTTAATGACGGGCACGACGAGGAAGCGCGTGCCGTCTTTGCGCTCGCTGTCGACGGCGAGCCCGAGGTGCACGCCGGGTTCGACGCGCGTCGGTTTGCCGTTCTCGTTGCGGAAACTGTAGGTAACGAACGGCATCTCGCTCGCAGCCCGCACGATCGCGAACGCGATGAGATGCGTGAACGAAATCTTCTCGGTGCGCTTCGCCGCTTTAATCGCGGCATTGAGTTCGCGCCGACGCGCATCGAGCATCTCGACGCCGAGCGTGCGGAACGAAGTCGCGGTGGGAATGCTGAGGCTCTGCTCCATGTAGCCGACGAGTGCGGCGGCGGGGCCCTGCAACGGCGTGCGTTTTACATCGGCGGCGAGCGGCGGTTGCGGCGCGCCTTTGCTTGCGGCGGCGGGGCGCGCACTGCCGTTGCCGACTGCGGCGGTGACGTCGGCGCGCAGCACCATGCCGTCGGGACCGGTGCCGCGAACGGAGTGAAGATCGAGTTCGAGTTTGCGCGCGATGCGCTGCGCTTGATGCGATGCGGCGAGCGCGCCGGTGCGCGCGGGCGCGGTGGCCGGCACGGCAGTTGCCGCCGGTTTGGCGGGCGCGGATTTCGCAGGCGCTGCGGAGAGCGCTGCGTTTTCGTCGAGGCGCATCAGTACCGCGCCGACGGCGAGCGTCGCGCCTTCGGCGACGAGAATTTCGGTGACGACTCCGGCGACCGGAGCGGGAACTTCGACATCGACTTTATCGGTGGTTACGTCGACAAGCGGATCGCCCGCGGCGACGGCATCGCCGACCTTCACGCGCACTTCGACGACCGAGCCCTCGGTCACCGATTCGCCCATCTCGGGCAGCGTCACGTCGACGATCTTCGGCGGCCCGGAAGGCGCGGCGGGCGCCGAGGCCTTCGCGGAGCCGTTCGTCGCGCCGTTCGCGGCACCGGCACTCGCGGCGGTATCGATCTCGGCGAGGAGCGCGCCGACGGCAACGCTCTGCCCCTCGTTACCATGCAGGCGCGTGATCACGCCCGAGGCGGGGGCGGGCACCTCGACATCCACCTTGTCGGTGGTGACGTCCACGAGCGGCTCGCCCTGGGCGATGAAGTCGCCGACGCGCTTGCGCCACTCGACGATCGAACCCTCGGCGACCGACTCGCCCATCTCCGGGAGGGTCACCTGCACCAAGGTGTCAGCCACGTTGTCGATTCTCCGTCTTTCCTGCGTATTGAAGCTATGAACCGTAGTTATACGGGCCCGCGCCGGGCGAACCCCTCGATTCTAACCCGCAGCCGCGCGGAAACCTACGACCCAAGCCACGCCGCTACGGGTTCCCAGGGTCGGGAGCTCGGGGCCGCCCCCGGGAGGTGCCGGGCTGCGCGGGCGGGCCAATAAACGCTGGTCTTCGGTTTCGAGGCGGTGGAATGCCCAACTTTTTTGGACGTTACGGCGCCAAGTCACCAGCATATGCTACGTGCTGGGCCGGATTCAGTATACTTTCGCAGGCCCGCTCCAAACTCACCGAACGCTTGCCATCGTCCCAAGCAAGCGCGAGTGTCGAAGCGATGTGAAGCGTATTTTTTCGCAGTCCCCCGACATGCCCATATTCCGCGTCCGTCCGGCTGCAATATTCCTCCCAATCACGATCGCCAATTTCGGTCTTAACCACAGCACCAATATCCGATGCCCACATAACAAAACCGCACCCCCACACTGTCTCCGTAGGAAGCGCCTCTTCCGCACTACCTACCAACGTCAGCAAAGCTTTATTGTCCTTCTCGTGTTTGTCGCGGGTCCCATTTCTATCTTTTTTGTCCCCGTCAGAATCAAACACTATGTAGTGTCATGTTTCGTAAGTGGCAAGACATAGTAGGGATTTTGTGCTATGCTTGAAGCATGGCTACAGCATTACGCTTGTCTCCGAAGGATCGCCGAGAGTTGACCGCGATCGCGCGCCGACAGACC
>JAJYRI010000039.1 GCA_021794175.1 bacterium | reverse complement strand
TCCATTCAGCGAATTTTCAGGGATTTGCCACAAAAGTGATAATCAAATATGAGCCATTGTTACTCCGCGTGGGACGCACGAAGGGATACGGAGGCGTGCTGCCTGAGTGCGCGTTCAACGCTGAGTCTAAGCACGCACGCAAGCGGGGGGGCTCCGGCAAACAATCGACGACGATGCTGGATCACAGGCACGCGGCCACCGACGTGACTTGCCAAACGGGGACGAATAGGGTCTCCTTTCCAAGATGAATGAATGGCGAAAGAGAGCGTTTTTGACACTGTGATATCCACAATCATTCAACTAGGCCTGCTCATCGCAGCCATCTGGCTTGCTATAGAAACTGGTAAGCTACGCAAAAAAACCGCCGAGAGCTTGGATTACAGCCGAGCATGGGATCGCTTCAAAATAGCACCCACGGTTGCAATAGAAGTAGGTCAATTTGGATCCGTTGAGACGAAAATAAAAGTGCATAACGTATCCGAAAACCTTGTGAGTAACTGCGTTGGATTTCTCTATGATCATAAAGAACGTAACTTTATAAAAACGCCTAAAATTCAATCATTCATTACAGCGCAGGACACGGTTATAATGGACCTTGGTTCAAAACGATACGATCTCGATGAGTTGCTACAGGAAATTAAGCGCCAATTATCTCAATTGAGTGTAAATGACTTACGAAAACAAATCGAGAGCATAATAGCAGAAGAAAGCGGGCGATCAATTTTGGCGGTCATAGTGCATAGCGCGCTCCGCGATCCATATTTGTGGATTCGAGTTTTCGATGTAGAAGAGGGGAGGCGCTGTTTCAAGGCGTCGCCGTGGTCAGGTCATCCGATCCCAATTTCGTTACATCAACTATAGCTTCAGGTCGGGCTCACTCCAAGAGTACCTCAGTCGTTTTACCCAAGACCTGGGGGGGGGGCTCGTTTCAGCAGCCTTTATCTCCTATACCATCGTGACGACGCCCTCGTTGAACGGCTAACGGAGCACCTCGGCGCCGTTTGCGGGACGCTCCGCTGCTAACTGAGCGTCGTATTAGTAAGCCTGGGGTGACGGTAAGCCGCGCTGGTGCGATCGCCCGCGAGCGAAGGCTGGCCGCCTCATCTCGAGACCACCGCAGCGTTACGGGGCCGGCGTCCAAAAGCCGGGCCATTCAAGTGAGATCGCCGCGTTAAAGAAGCGGTCGATGTCGGGTTCCGCGACGAGCGGGCTTGCGTACCCAGGAGCGAGCGTGATGGTGCGGTTACGGCGCTTGAGTTTTTCGATGTACTCGTAGTCGGGCAGCCAATCGGACTTTTGAGCATTACATGCGCGACAAGCAAGGACGAGATCCCAGGGTGGGTCTTCGAGAAGAAAGCTCCAGGGAATCACGTGGTCTACCTGCATGCCATGCTCGCTACCGTCGCGCCGCTCGCAATAAAAGCACTCCGCTTCACCGTCGCGCATGAGTAACGCCATATACCGAGCAAGCGATGAACGATGTGCGGCTTCTCGGCTCACCTTTTGGATGATCCGAGGCGCCAGTCGGTTGCAGCCTTCGAGGTAGGCTGCCCAATGGTAATTGGCAATAAGCTCGAGGCTTAACGCATTGTTACGAAGGAACGCATGCGATTCCGGGGAGAGCGTGATGTGCGTTTCCGTCGTATCCCAGGTGTAGAGCGCGCTCATCGTGCTGGGTTTGCTTGAGTGAAAAGCGGCGAGCACGTTCACCGTGAGAAGTTTGGCCATCTTTGTAACAAGGTGCTCTCGCTCGCTCGGCGGCAAGTCCCCGAGTTTATGCACGCCATGTTCAAGTGCCGTCGCGCGTATCAATTTTACCGCCGTCGCTTCCTTGCTTAGAACGGCCGCCTGCCGAAGGTGATAGACGACCGTCTGATCCCAGTAAAGGCGCACGAACTCCTCACCTAGGCGCGCGAGCGGGAGGTTCAGCGAGTCGTCGCGATGTGCGATTCGTGCCAGCGCCTTCAGGAGCGCCGGCTTGTACGTCGTCGATTTCGATGCATCTCGCATCAGCGCGGCCACGCCGCCGACGGAATAATCCGATCTCACGGTAATAACCTTACGATCGCGGCGCTCAAAACCTCCTCACTCCGCGTTGATCGAATGCGCTTCGACCCACCTAGAAAACTCCGCTTCCGTTACCTCGCCCCTCGCTGCACTTACGATCGCGTCGTAGCACTCCGCATCGGACGCCCGCAAGCCGAAACCATTGAGCGCAAGGAATAACTCGAGCAACACCAACCCGACCCGCTTGTTGCCGTCGACGAACGGATGATCGCGAAAGATCGTGCACGCTGGCGGCCCGCCGCGCTCGGCGATCTGCGCATCGTGAATCGCGAGCAGCACCTCGCGCGAAATCCGGCGAATTATTTTGCGAGCTCGCGGAGCACGTCGCGTCGCCGCTTCATTATCGCTTCGGCCGCCGCCATCTGTTTGGCGAGCTGGCGTCAGCCGAAGCCTATCGGGCGATTCGGTGAGGTAGAGCGCGCCGCCGACCTCGCATCCCCCCGCTCGTCCCCCGTCTCCCTCCTCTCCGCTGCGACTCTTGCCTCACCCACCCGCAGCGGGTATAGTGGAGCCCAGTGGTGTAAAGTGGCGCCAAGGGGAGCATAGGTGCAGGGCGAGTTTCCGCGATTTACGGGGTCGGCCGAGCATACCCTCGACGAGAAGGGTCGCCTCGTCGTGCCCTCTCGGTTCCGCGAGCGCCTCGGGGCGGGTTTCGTCATCACGATCGCCAAGCCCGAACCCTGCCTCGCCCTTTATCCCGCCCCCACCTGGGGCGCATTCTGCGCCCGGCTCGAAGCCGCGCCGCTAAAGGACGAGCGCTTCCGCCGCCTCGTCCGCCATCTCTTCGCCCACACCGAAGAGGTCGGCTGCGACGCCCAGGGGCGCCTCCTCATCCCGGCCGCCCTCCGCTCCTACGCCGGCATTGCCCGCGATGCGATCAGCGTCGGCACGCTCACCCGGGTCGAGATCTGGGCGAAGGAACGCTTCGCCGCGCACGCCGCCCCCGAGGGCGAGGTCGCCGATTTCATGGCCGAGCTCGGGCTCTACTAATGGAGCGCCACCATGCACGTCAGCGTCCTGCTCGCCGAATCGCTCGCCTACCTCAACGTGCGTCCCGAGGGCATCTACGTCGATGCGACCTTCGGTGCGGGCGGCCATTCGGCGGCGATTCTCGCCGGCTTGAGCGCGGGCAAACTGATCGCCTTCGATGCCGATCCGTCGGCGCGCGCGCGTGCCGAAGCGCTGCACGATCCGCGGCTCCACTTCGTGCACGCGAATTTTCGCGAGTTGGACGCGCACTTGGATGCCCTGAACGTGCCGGAGATCGACGGCATCCTCTTCGATTTGGGGGTCTCTTCCATGCAACTCGATGAACGCGAACGCGGCTTCTCTTTCTCGCAATCCGCGCCGTTGGATATGCGGATGAATCCCTATGCCGGGCGCAGCGCCTACGACGTGCTCGCGCACGCCGAGGAGAGCGAACTCGCCGATATCTTCTATCAGTACGGCGAGATTCGTGAATCGCGCCGGCTCGCGCGCGCGATCGTGGCTCGTCGCGAAGCGGGCAAACTCCCCACCACCACCACCGATTTCGCGGCGTTCATCTCCGGGCTCATGCAACGCACCGGGCGGCGCGAACGCACCCACCCCGCCACGCGCGCGTTCCAAGCCCTACGCATCGCCGTCAACGACGAACTCGGCTCGCTCCACGACGGGCTCGCCGCCGCTATCGCACGCCTGCGCGCGGGCGGTCGCATCGTCGCGATCTCCTTTCACTCGCTCGAAGATCGCATCGTGAAACAGACGTTGCGCGGCGACGAGCGGCTCACCGTGCTCACTAAAAAACCGATCGTCGCCGGCGAAGCCGAGTGCGCGGAAAATCCGCGCTCGCGCAGCGCGAAATTACGAGCCGCAGAAAAGAAGGCCAGCTAATGGTACAGATGCAACCGCGTCGTCGCGAAGAAGCGCGCATTCCCAATCCGCGCAGCGCGCGCAACGCCGCGCAACGCCGGGTCGTGCGCAATTCTCGCGCGCGCTATCGCCCCATCCTGCTCGCGCTCGCCGTGCTGCTCGCGCTGCTCGTTCCGGTCACCGGTTACGTCATGCTCACCTCGTCGATGACCGGGCTCACCTACGCCGTAGAAAAAGCACACGCCCGCCAGAAGCGCCTCCAGGATGAAACGCTGCGCTTGGAAGACCGCGTCGAACAGCTCTCCTCCGACGCGCGCTTAGCGCGCCTCGCAGCGCAGTTACACATGCACCCAGCCTCCACGGAGATCGCGGTGCAACTCTCGCCGTCGCAGACGCGGCAGCAACGCATCGCTTTCCTCTCCGGCATCGCGCGGTGGTTCCACCCCGCGGCAGCCGAGAAACGGCGATCCTGAAACGCAGTTTCGCGCGCACGGCGACCGATCGGGCGCGCTGGTTTTTTATCGGCGTTCTCGGTTTCGGGCTCTTCCTCGCCGGAAAGCTCGTCGTCGTGCAAGCGATGCAGGGGCCGGGGCTCGCGCGCGATGCGCTCGCGCAGCGCTCCGATACCATCGAAGTCTTCGCGCGGCGCGGAAGCATCCTCGATCGGAATGGCGCGGTTATCGCGCGCTCCTTGCCGTCGAAGAGCATCTATGCCGTTCCGCACGATATCAGCGATCCCGATACCGTCGCACGCGAACTCGGCAAAATCGTCGGCAAACTCAGCCCCGATACGGTCGCCGCGCTCCACGATAAAAGCCTCTGGTTCATCTGGATCGCGCGCAAGGTCGATCATTCAATCGCGCAGCGCGTTGCGGCACTCCATTTAGTCGGCGTCGCGGAGCGGCGCGAGAAGACTGGGCGTCGTGTCTACGTCGACGGGCCGGAGTTCTCTTCGACGATCGGGTTCGTCGGCACCGACGAAAACGGGCTCGACGGTTTAGAATACAGCCTCAACCCGTGGCTGCAAGGACGCTCGGGAAAAGAGACGCTCGAGACCGATGAAATGGGGCGCCCGCTGCCCTTCGGTCACCCCATCGTGCTCAAACGCGCGCGTCCCGGTTACGATGTCGAGCTCACGCTCGATGCCTACCTGCAGTTCGTCACCGAACGCGCCTTAGAAAAGCAAGTCAAAAAGTACCACGCGAGCTCCGGCGTGGCGATCGTTATGGATCCGAAGACCGGCGCGATTCTCGCGCTGGCGAATCTGCCGCACTTCGATCCCAATCACTTCTGGCGCTATACCAACGCGCAACGGCGCGACCGTGCGGTCGAAGATGCCTACGAACCCGGCTCGACCTTCAAACTCGTCACCGCCGCAGCGGCGATTCAATCGGGGAAAGTCACCCTTGCATCGCGCTTCCCCGCGCGCGATGAAATCACCGTCGGCGGCCACACCATCCACAACGCCGACGACGGCTTTACTGCCGGCAGCCACGGCACCGAATCGCTCGAAAACATCATCGCCTATTCGCACAACGTCGGTGCCGCCGAAGTCGGCATGAGCATCGGCGCGCGCACCTTCTACAACATGGAGCGCGCTGCGGGCTTCGGTGAACCGACGCAGATCGAACTCCCCGGCGAGAACCCCGGCATCGTGCCCAAGCCCAGCCAATTCAGCGGCTCGTCGTTGGCGACGATGTCGTTCGGCCAGGGCGTTGCGGTGACGCCGCTCGCGCTCACGCGATATTATTGCGCGATCGCCAACGGCGGGCTTTTGCTGCGCCCGCATATCGTACACGCGATTCTCAAGCACGACGGAAAACTCGTCTATCGGTACCCCGTGCAGATCGAGCGGCGCATCTTCTCGGAAAAAACCGCGGCGATTCTGCGAAAATTTCTGCGTGCGGTCGTGCGCTACGGCACCGGCGATCCCGCCGCGCAGATTCCCGGATACACCACCGCCGGCAAGACCGGGACGGCGCAGATCGAAGAGAACGGCGTCTACCAACCCGGCGCCTACGTCGCCTCGTTTATCGGTATGATCCCCGCGCGCGATCCGCGATTCGTGATCCTCGTGAAAGTCGATCGCCCGATCGGTTCCTATTACGGCTCGCAGGTCGCCGCCCCGGCCTTCGACACCATCGCCCGCGCTGCGATGTTGCACGCCGGTTTTCTGCCGCAAGTTGCGGTGAAACGCCGATGACGACGCTGCGCGCACTCTACGAACGGCTCGGCCCCGACGCACATCTGTTCGGCGAGCCCAACACGCAGATTCGCAGCATCGAAGTCGATTCGCGCCGCGTCACCCCCGGCGCGCTCTTCTTCGCCGTACGCGGCACTCGCAACGACGGGCATGCCTTTCTCGCCGACGCGATCTCGCGCGGCGCGGCTGCGGTAGTCATCGAAGCGCGCGCCGAGATCGGCAGCCTCGCGGTTCCGACGATCCTCGTCCACGACGCCTTGCAAGCACTCTCGCCGATCTCTGCGGCGTTCTTCGGCGACCCGTCGCACGCGCTCTCGGTCATCGGCATCACCGGAACGAACGGAAAGACGACCTCCACGCGCATGCTCGCGGCGATCTGCACCGCCGCCGAGATTCCCTGCGGCGTTATCGGCACCGTCGGCGCGGAGTTCGGAACGAAGCGCTGGACGCTTGCGAATACGACGCCGCTACCGCACGAGCTCCACGCGCTCCTCGCCGCGATGCGCGACGACGGCGCGCGCGCGGTCGCCATCGAAGTGAGTTCGCACGCGCTCGCGCTCGGACGCGTCGAGGATGTTCGCTTCGCCGCGGCGGGCTTGAGCAACATCACGCAGGATCATCTCGATTTTCACGGCAGCATCGAGGCCTACGCCGCCGCGAAGCACCACCTCTTCGAACTCGCACCGGCCTGTGCGTTCGGCCTCGACGACCGGTGGGGCGCGCAGTGGTTCACCGAGCTGGCCGCGCAACGCCGTTGCATCGGCTACGCGCTCGAAGGCCCGGCCGAGATTCGCCCGGAGCATCTCCACCTCAGCCCGACCGGGGCAAGCTTTACCCTCGACGGCGTCGCGTTCGAACAGCATCTTCCCGGGCGCTTCAACGTGGAAAATGCGTTGCTCGCCGTCGCGCTCGCTCGCTTGCTCGCTATCGATACCGCCACGGCGGCGCGCGGCATCGGCGCGCTGTTGGGCGTGCCGGGGCGCATGCAACGGGTCGGCGAGAGCGATATCAACGTCATCGTCGATTACGCGCACACGCCCAATGCGCTCGAAAACGCCCTGCTCGCGCTTCGCGAGAACCTGCAGGGGCGTCTGGTGCTCGTGTTCGGCTGCGGCGGCGACCGCGATCGCAGCAAGCGGCGCGCGATGGGCGAGGTCGCCGCGCGGCTCGCCGACCAGGTCTATCTCACCAACGATAATCCGCGCAGCGAGGAGCCGCAGGCGATCGTCGAGGAGATTCTCGCCGGCATGCACCACCCGCCCGCCGCGATCGAACTCGACCGCCGCCTCGCTATCGAGCGCGCGGTTCTTCACGCCGCCCCCGGGGATACGGTGCTCGTCGCTGGAAAAGGGCACGAGAACTATCAAGTCGTCGGCGATCGGGTGCTGCCCTTCGACGACGTCGCCACGGCGGCCGATGCCTTGGCGCGAAGGAGGATCGGCGCGTGAGGCGCTTTACAATCGAGGAAATCGTTCGCGCCACCGCAGCACATCGCGTTCATAACAACGCGACGCTTGCGCCGATGCGCATCGTTACCGACACGCGCAGCATCGAGGCCGGCGATGCCTTTTTAGCACTGCGCGGCGAACGCTTCGACGGGCACGATTTCGTCGCCGACGCGTTCGCCAAAGGGGCGGCGCTCGCCGTCGTCGATCGCGCGGTCGTTTCCATGGCCGATCGCCCGGTCGTCGAAGTCGCCGACACGCTGCTGGCCTATATGGCGCTCGCGAGTGCGGCGCGCGCGCGTTTCGACGGGCACGTCATCGCGATCACCGGCAGCAGCGGGAAAACCACCACCAAACATTTGCTCGCGCAGCTCCTGCGCGCGCGGTACGGAAACCGCCTGCACGTTACCAGCGCGAACGAAAATAACGAGATCGGCGTCAGCAAACTGCTGCTCGAATCGCACGACGATCACGATGTCATCGTCGTCGAGATGGGCGCGCGTAAGTATCGCGATATCCACACGCTCGTCGAGATCGCGCAACCGCACTTCGGCTTGCTCACCAACGTCGGCGAGGCACACCTGGAGATCGTCGGTTCGCGCGAACGGCTCGCCGAAACAAAATGGGGGCTCTTCTCGACCGGTGCCTCGCCGCTGCTCAACGCGCGCGACCGTGTCTCGCAGCACCGGGCCGCGACGCTCGGGCAGATTCCTCATTGGTACGATGCGATGGATGAGGATCGCGACGATATCGTGCGCGCGCCGTTCACCGCGTTGATCCGCGACGAGATCGTCGTGCATCGCGAGCTCAACGGGCGCCCGCGACGCGCGCGCACCGAGCTCTTTCTCCCCGGCCATCACAATCGCGTCAACGCCGCCGGCGCCGCCGCTGCGGCGATCGAACTCGGCTTCCGGCTCGACGAACTCGCCGAGCTCATGCCGACGCTGACGCTCCCCGAGGGGCGTTATCAGCGCCACGAGATCCCCGATTTCATCACCATCGTGTACGATGCATACAACGCCAACGCAAGCTCGATGCGCGCGGCGATCGATGCATTCGGCAACGAAAATGCCGCCCGCCATATCGCGGTGCTTTCGAGCATGGCCGAACTCGGCGACGAATCCGAGCGCCTGCACGAACTCGTCGGCGAACATTTGCAGCCGGGGAAGATCGACGAAGTGCTCGTCGGTGGAGAGTTCGCCGAAGCGTTGGAGCGCGGCGCGTTGCGCGCGGGTTTCTCGCCCGATCGCGTCCGGCGTTTCGACGACAATCACAGTGCGGCGCTCTGGTTGCTCGAGCGCGCGAAGAGCGGCGATATCGTCTTGTTAAAGGGGTCGCGGCGCTACCATATGGAGGAGATTCTCGAAGAGGTCCTCACGGCGTGCGGAGTCTAGCGGTCTCGAACCCGGCGCTACCGACGGGGTTGGTGGCGATTCCGGTGCGCACGCGCCTCCTCAAACAGGGTGACGACCTTGTCGCGGTCGTGCGCGACGCGGTGCGCGGCATCGCCGCACCCGGCGACGTGCTCGCCGTCTCCGAGACCGCCGTCGCTATCGCGCAGGGCGCCTTCGTTGCCGCCGAAGCGATTCGTCCGTCGCGGCTCGCTTTTGCGCTTGCGCGCCGCGCGCACCCGCTCGCAACGGTCAACCAGCCGGAATCGATGCAGTTGGTGATCGACGATGTCGGCGTTCCGCGCGTGCTGCAGGCGGTCGCCGCGCAGATGCTGGGCTTGTTGGTCGGGAAGCGCGGCCGTTTCTACGAGATGCTCGGCGATGCTATTACCGCAATCGACGGTTACACCGGAACGATGCCGCCCTACGAACGCGCGATCGTGCTCGCGCCGCGCGAACCCGATGCCGTTGCCGCGAAGATCGCCGCCGCGCTGCATTGCGGCTGCGCGATCGTCGACGTGAACGATCTGCACCGCGCGAAAGTGCTCGGCGCGTCGGCGGGCATCGCGCGCGATGCGACGGCGACCGCGCTACTGGAGAACCCGCACGGCAACGGCGACGAGCAGACACCGATCGTGGTGTTGAAATGGCGCGGCGCTGGCGCACACCCGCTCTACCTGCACGAAGCCGCCGCATGCTGATCTGGTTTACCACGTCGCCGCAGGGGCTCGATCTTGCCCGGGTCGCGCTCTGGCCCGCGCTGATCGGTTTCGTTCTCGCTGCGGCCGCCGGAGCGATCGCGCTGCCGTTGCTGCGTCGTCTCAAAGTCCGCCAAAACGTCTATGAAGATGCACCGGCGAGCCATCAGGTGAAGAGCGGCACGCCGACGATGGGCGGCATCGTCTTCGCCGTTGCGGTGCTTCCGCTCGCGCTCGATCTCCAGGTGCCGATGCTCGGAGAGTTTCTCATTCTCGTCCTCGGTTGCGCGGCGATCGGTGCGATCGACGATCTGCTGGGGATCTTTCGCGGGAAGAACGCCGGTTTGAAGGCGCGCACGAAGTTGTTGCTCACCGCGGTAATCGCGTTGCTCTTCCTCACGCGGCTCGATAGTTCGTACGCGGAGTTTCCGCGGCAAACGCTGCTCGCCGTCGGCACCTGGCATCTGACGGTGCCGTATCTTTGGTGGTTGCTGCTCGGCATGCTCGCGGTGACCGGAACGATCCACGCCGTGAACCTCACCGACGGGCTCGACGGGCTCGCCGCCGGCTCGATGATTCCGCCGCTTGCGGCCTTTGCCGCGCTTGGTTTCGCGCACGTGCTTCCGCAGCCGACGATGGTCGCGCTTTTGGGGCTGGGTGCCTGCGCCGCATTTCTCATCTACAACCGCCACCCCGCGAAGATGTTTATGGGCGATACGGGTTCGCTCGCGCTCGGAGCGCTGCTCGCCGGTGTCGCCATCGCCGAAGGCGAGATGCTCTTGCTGCTGCTCGTCGGCGGCATCTTTGCCGCCGAAGCGCTCTCGGTGATCGTGCAAGTGAGTTACTTCAAGGCCACGCGCGGTAAGCGCATCTTTCGCATGAGCCCGCTGCACCATCATTTCGAACTCGGGGGCATGAACGAACTCGAAGTCACGACGCGTTTTTGGGGCATCTCCGCGGTGCTCTCGGCGCTCGGTTGGTGGATCGCAAAATGAGCGTCACCGGCGAACGCGCGCTCGTCATCGGTTTGGGGAAAAGCGGCATCGCCGTCTGCGAAGTGCTGCGCGAACGGCATTGGGAGGTGCTCGCGACCGACGAATTCCCGGAACGCGCTTCGGCTGCGATCGCGCACGTTGCATCGCTCGGCGTCACCTTCGTTCCGACCGAAAAGCTGCAGCAACACTTGCGCGGCGGCGAACTTGCCGTGCTCTCTCCCGGAGTGCCGCCGAGTTCGCGCCCGGTCTCGATCGCGTGGGCGATGGGCTGTACGGTGATCGGCGAGGCCGAACTCGCCTGGCGTTTTGCGCGTGCACCGTTCCTTGCCGTTACCGGAACGAAGGGAAAATCGACGACCAGCGCGTTGCTCGCGCACCTGCTGCGCGCGGCGGGAAAGAAGACGGCGCTCGGCGGGAATATCGGCGAACCATTGATCCGCGAAGTTCTGCCCGACGGGCTCGAAGCGATCGTCGCCGAGCTCTCCTCATTCCAACTCGAAAGCATCGATCGTTTCCACGCGCGCGTCGCCGTGCTGCTCAATATCTCGCCCGATCATCTCGACCGTTACGCTTCGATGGACGAATACGCGTCGGCGAAATTCCGCATCGTCGAGAATTCGGTCGCCGGCGATACCCTCGTCGCCAATCGCGATGACGAACGCGTCTGGCGCTTTGCGCGCACGAGCGCAGCGAAGATCTCGGTGATCGATTATTCGCTCGTCGATCCGTCGGCGCGCATCGCTGCAATCGACGGCCGCATCGTCGATACGCGCGCGGGTATGGAGCTCGCCGCGGTCGCCGACGTGCCGCTGATCGGTCGCCATAATCTCGCGAATGCGATGGCGGCACTCGGCGCCGCGCTCGCCTTCGGCGTCGATCCGACGCACTTCCCCGCCGCACTGCGAAGCTTCGCCGGCATGAAACACCGCTTGCAACCGGTCGCCGAGATCGGCGGGGTGCGTTACGTCGACGATTCGAAGGCGACCAATCCGGAGTCGGCGATCGCCGCACTCGAAAGCTTCGCGCAACCGGTCGTCGCCATCGTCGGCGGTCGCGCGAAAGGTACCGCGTTCGATGCGCTCGGCGACGCGCTCGCACGGCACGCGCGCGCGGTTCTTGCGATCGGCGAGGCGACAACCGAGATCGAAGGCGCGCTTGCGGGGCGCGTTCCAAGCGAACGATCGGCAACGATGGCGCAAGCGGTCCGACGCGCGAGCGAACTCGCGCATGCGGGGGACGTCGTGCTGCTCTCGCCGGCCTGTGCCTCGTTCGATATGTTTCGCTCCGCCGAGCACCGCGGCGACGAATTTATCGCTGCGGTTCGCGCGCTCGCCGGAGGTGACCGTGCGTAACGCCGCTCGCATCGCGCCGCCGCCGCGCCTTTCGCGGAAACCGGAGCGCCGCGTGCCGCGCGCCTACGAAAGCGCGCCGCCCGATGCAATCCTTTTTATCAGCGTCGCATGCTTGGTCGCTATCGGCATGGTGATGGTCTTCTCGGCGTCGAGCACGACGGCGTATGCCGTCCATCACGACGTCGCCTATTTCTTCAAACGACAGTTGATGTGGCTGGGTATCGGCTCGCTCGCCGCGTGGGGCGCCTTCCGCATCGATTACACGAAACTGCGCGCCTACGCTCCCGCGCTCTTCATCGTGACCACGCTGGCGTTGGTCGCCGTGCTCGTGCCGCACCTCGGTGCAAGCGTGAACGGCTCGCGCCGTTGGTTGGGCATCTCTTCGTTGAGCATCCAGCCCTCGGAGTTTGCAAAACTGACGTTGGTCTTTTACCTCGCGGTGCGGCTCGCCGATATGGGCGAGCGCATCCTCTCGTTCTCGCGCGGCGTCGTGCCGCTGCTGATCGCGACGTTCTTGGTTGCATTGCTCATCCAGCGCGAACCCGATATGGGCACCGCGAGCATCATCGTGGCGATCGGTTTCGCGATGCTCTTCGTCGCCGGAGCGCGGATACCGCATCTGCTCGGCGGCATTCTCGTCACCGCGCCGGTGGTCGTCTATTCGATCTTCGCGCACTCCTATCAGCGCGAACGCATTCTCGCGTTCTTAGATCCCTGGAAAGACCCGCTGAATTACGGCTTTCACATCGTGCAATCGCTCTACGCGTTAGGCTCGGGCGGCTGGTGGGGCGTCGGTTTGGGCGCATCGCGCGAGAAATTCTTCTATCTTCCCGAGCAATATACCGATTTTATCTTCTCGATCGTCGGTGAGGAACTCGGTTTGATCGGAACGCTGACGGTCGTCGCACTCTTTATCATCTTTGCAACGCGGGCGGTGAAGATCGCGATGCGTGCCGAAGATCGCTTCGGTTATTTTCTCGCGTTGGGTTGCACCGCGCTGATCGTCGTACAGGCCTTCATCAATATCGGCGTCGTTACGTCGTCGTGGCCGGTGACCGGCGTTCCGCTGCCGTTTATCTCGTTCGGCGGAAGCGCCTTAGTCGTCGATCTCGTCGCCGTTGCGTTGATCGCCAACGTCGGGCGCCGCCGCCGCATAGGAAGTTAGCGCATGCGCATCCTCTTCGCCGGAGGAGGCACGGGCGGGCACATCTATCCGGCGATCGCGATCGCCGATGCGCTGCGCGAACGCGACGGAGCCGATGCGCGGATCGCGTTCGTGGGCACAGCCGACCGCCTCGAAGCGCGCCTGGTTCCGCAAGCCGGATATCCTCTCCATCGCATCACCGCACGGCCGCTGCAGCGCGGGCGTCTCTTCGCGCTTTTGGGAGCGGCGTTCGCCAACGGATGGGGCGTGCTGCAATCGCTCTCCGTGTTGCGACGCGAACGACCCGAGGCGATCGTCGCGACCGGCGGCTACGTCTGCTTTCCGCTCGTCGTCGCCGCGCGCGGCTTGCGCGCGCTGCGGTTCTCGCAAACGAAGATCGCCTTGCTGGAACCCAACGCGCGTCCGGGGCTCACCAATCGTCTGCTCGCGCCGTTCGTCGATGAGATCTGGGGCGCGCTGCCGCAAGGCGATCCGCGCTTTCGCGGTCGCTACGTCCATACCGGGGTGCCGATTCGCAGCACGCTGCGCGCGCTGCCGCCGCGCGCCGCGGCGAAGGCGCGGCTCGGGCTCGATCCGCAGCGTCGCACGCTGCTCGCGATGGGTGGGAGCCAGGGCGCCCGTTCGCTCAACGACGCGCTCGTCGGAGCGATCGCGGCGGGGAAGCTTCCCGCGGGCTGGCAGGTGCTCCACCTCACCGGCGAACGCGAATTCGAGCGCGTGCGTGCGCGTCTGCCCGGGTCGCAGGGCGGCGGCATCCGCCCGTACCTCGACGATCCGGCCGACGCCTTCGCCGCCGCCGACCTGGTGCTCGCGCGCGCCGGTGCCTCGACGCTCGCCGAGCTCATCGCGCTGGGGTTGCCGGCGATCCTCGTCCCCTATCCCCATGCCGCCGAGGATCACCAGAGCGAGAACGCCCGCGCGCTCGAGGCCGCCGGTGCTGCGGTGACGATCGCCGACGACCGACTCGACGCCGAATCGCTCGGCGCGCTCCTCGCGCAGCACTGCGAGCCGGCAGCGTTGGAGCGGCTACGCGCCGCAATTGCGACTTTTCGCACCCCGGACCCAACGGCGTTGATTCTTGCACGGATAGCGGCGCTCGTGGGGCGAAACACTCCCAAGTGACCCGCAGCGTGCGCCGACACTTTATCGGCATCGGAGGAATCGGAATGAGCGCACTCGCGCGCATTCTGCTCGCGCGCGGCGAGAGCGTCGCCGGCTCCGATCTCAACGAGAGCGATCTGCTCGAAGATCTTCGTGCAGAGGGCGCGCGCGTTTACGTCGGCCACGATGCCGATTCGCTCGGCGATGCCGAAGAAGTGATCGTGAGCTCGGCGATCGATCGCGATAATCCCGAGTTCTGCGAGGCGCGTCGCCGGAAACTTCCCGTCGTGCATCGCGGCGAATTGCTCGCTCGCCTGACCAACACTCGCGACGGCATCGCGATCTGCGGGACGCACGGAAAAACGACGACGACCGCGATGCTCCACGCGATCCTGCGTGCCGCCGGTATCGACGCCGGTTTGGTTCTCGGTGGAATCGATCCGCAATTGGGGCGCAACGCGGTCGATGGGACGTCGCCGTGGTTCGTCTGCGAAGCCGACGAATCGGATGGTTCGTTTGCGCTCTTGCAGCCGCGTATCGCGACAATAAACAACATCGAAAACGATCATCTCAACTCCGATGATGAGCTGCCGCGCCTCATCGATGCGTTCGGCGAGTTTCTCGGCCGCTTACCGGCAAACGGCGCGGCGATCGTCGGGATCGACAACCCCAATGCCGCCTCGCTTGCAGCGAAGCCGCGCGCGGCGCGCACCGTCACCTTCGGCATGAGCGCGCTCGCCGACGTTACTGCGGCCAACGTCGTCTTCGCGGGCCTGAGCACGCAGTTCGATCTCGTCGTCGGCGGCGAACGGCGCGGTGCGGTTACGCTCAACGTTCCCGGAGCGATCAATTTGCTCAATGCGCTCGCGGCGATCGCAGTCGCGGGTGAAGTCGGCGTACCGTTCTCGGCGATCGTAGCGGGGCTACGCGATTTTCGCGGCGTGCGGCGACGCTTCGATATACTCGCGCGCGGGCAGCGCTTGACCGTCGTCGACGATTACGCGCATCACCCGACCGCCGTGCGCGCGACGATCGCGGCGGCGCGCAACTATCACGCCGGCCCGCTCGTCGTTGCGTTTCAGCCGCATCGCTATTCGCGCACCGGATATCTCGCCCGCGATTTCGCCGAGGCGTTGCGCGGCGCCGACCGCGTCTATCTCACGCCGATCTATGCCGCCTCGGAGGCACCGATTCCCGGCATCAGCGAACGCTCGATCGGCGAGAAACTCGCCGAGCACGGCGTGGACGTTCGCTATGTCGCGCGCGTCGAAGATCTCGTCGAGCGCATCGAGGAAGAATCGTTACCGGGAACGCTCGTGCTCATGTTGGGTGCGGGTTCGATCACCCGCAGTGCGGCGCGGCTCGCGGCGCGGGCGATGCCGGCGGCGGCTCTGCGGTGAGCCTCACCACGGCGTCGAGCACGAGATCGCTGCTCGACGAAGACGACCGCTCGATGCTGCAGGAGCTGCTGAGCGACCGCGTGGCGTTCGACGAAGCGCTCGCGCCGTATACATCGTGGAAGATCGGCGGCCCGGCCGATGCCTTCGCACAACTCGAACGCGAGAACGAACTCGCCGCGGTGCTAACGCACTGCGTCCGCCGCCGTCTGCCCTGGTTTGTCTTGGGTAGCGGCAGCAATTTGCTCGTCGGCGCCGGCGTAATGCGCGGTATCGTGCTGCGCCTGGGCGGCGAATTTGCGCGCGTCGACGTGCGCGCGAGCGACGAGAGCGTGCGCGTGATCGCCGGTGCATCGGCCTCGATGGCCGCCATCACCGCGCGTGCCGCGAGTGCCGGTGCCGTCGGCATCGGATCGCTCGCCGGAATTCCGGGGACGCTCGGCGGTTCGCTGCGGATGAACGCCGGAACCGATCGCGAGATGGGGGATTTTATCCGCGACGTGCGCGTGCAATCGCCGAGCCGCCCCGCCCCGCACTCCGTCGACATTCGGTATTTCTATCGGCACACCAACCTCGCACGCGACGCGGTGGTGGTGGGGGCCGAACTCGCCTTCGCGCGCGGCGACGCGCAGAGCGTGCGCGAGGAGATGCAGGCGCGCCTCGTGCGTCGCAAACAAACCCAGCCGATTGCGCTGCCCAACGCAGGGTCGTGCTTTCGCAATCCGGAAGGCGAGAAAGCCGCACGTCTCATCGAGGCGGTGGGGGCCAAGGGTTGGCGCGAGGGCGATGCGGAAGTATCGCCGCTCCACGCGAACTTTATTAATAATCTCGGCGCAGCGAGTGCCTGCGATGTCGCAACGCTCCTCGCACGCGTTCGGCGTGCGGTCTTCGAGCGATTCGGTATTGGGTTGGAGTTGGAGGTGCATCTCGTGGGAGTTTTCATCGATCGGCAATGGGATGGAGGCAATGACCGAGTTGCGTAAAGCGCGCGTCGCGGTGGTGATGGGCGGCAAGAGCTCCGAACGCGAGATATCGATCGCGAGCGGCACTCCGGTCGCGCAAGCGCTGGCGACGTTGGGCTATGAGGTCCATTCCATCGATTACGACGAGCGTTTTATCGATGCGATCCGCACCATCGCACCCGACGTGGTTTTCAACGCGCTCCACGGCGCGGGCGGCGAGGACGGCGAGCTGCAGGGCGTGCTCGAACATCTCGGTGTTCCGTACACCGGAAGCGGCATCGCCGCGTGTGCGCTGGCGATGGATAAACATCTCGTCAAAAAACTTTTCGCCGCCGAGGGCCTGCCGACTGCGGCATGGGATCACTTCGATCTCGACGGCGGTGCGTTACCGCTTTTGCCGGGTTCGCTCGATCTCCCATTGGTGGTGAAACCGCGTTACGAAGGTTCGTCGATCGGCGTGCGCATCGTTCGTACGCACGAACAGTGGAGCGCGGCGGTGATCGAACTCTCGCACAGTTACGGCTGCGTGCTCGCCGAGGAATTCATCGCCGGGCGTGAATTTACGTGTGCGGTGCTCGGTGAAGAAGCACTTCCCATCGTGGAGATCGTCGCCAATCGCGACGGTTTCTATTCCACCGATGCAAAATACGAACCGGGCGGCAGCACGCACATCGCGCCGGCAAAAATCGACGCCGACCTCGCTTCCCGCATGCAGATGCTCGCGCTCTCCGCGCATCGTTTATTGGGGATGCGGGACTATTCGCGAACCGACTTCATCGTGAGCGATCAGAATCGCCCGTATTTACTGGAGATCAATGCATTGCCGGGGCTGACGACGACCTCGCTTTTACCCGACGCGGCGGCCGCGGTCGGGATTGGGTTCGACGCGCTCGTGGAGCGGATCGTCGGCTATGCGCTCGCCCGGGGGAGGCGCCGCAACGCCGCGTAGCGTTCCGCTTTCGACAAATGCGACGTTGGTCGCAACGCAGGCGCCGTTCGGTATGGGAACCTGCATGCCGGGGCAAGAAGAGTCTCCCCGAAAGATTCTATCGTTGAGATATCGACCGGAGGTATCGTGTCCAGTACGGGTTTGATTGTCGACCGCGGCCTTGAAGGCGTCGTCGTCGGAAGTACCTTGCTCTCGAACGTCGAGGGAAAGATCGGGCGTCTTACCTACCGCGGTTACGATATCGACGATCTCGCGCCGAACGCGACCTTTGAAGAGGTCGTGCACCTGCTGTTGTTCGGGCACCTTCCGACCAGCGACGAACTCGACCATCTCAAACGCGAGATCGGAACGCGACGCATGCTGCCCGAACCGTTGGTCGACGGAATGCGCCGCTCGCCGAAAACGGCGTGGCCGATGGATGTCCTGCGCACGATTGCCAGCGGCCTCGCGCTCTTCTCGCCGGTCAATCGTGTCGGCGAGCATGTCTCCGACGCTCACACCGCAATCGAACTCATTGCAAAGATGCCGACGATTCTTGCTGCGTGGGATCGTATCCGTCGCGATCTCGACCCGATCGAACCGCGCAACGATCTTTCGCAGGCGGCGAACTTTCTCTATATGCGCACCGGAAAAATGCCGGCGGAGATCGAGGCGAAAGCGCTCGACACCTATCTCGTACTGCTCGCCGATCATTCGTATAATGCCTCGACGTTTTCGGCGCGCGTGACCGCGTCGACGCGCGCCGATATCTACGCGGCCGTGACCGCGGCGCTCGCTACCCTCGAAGGCGATCTGCATGGCGGAGCGGCGAGCGCGGCGTTCAACACGCTGCTCTCGGTCGGCTCGCCCGATCGCGCGGAGATCTACGTCCGCGATGCATTGGGCCGCGGCGAGCGGATTATGGGCATGGGGCACCGCGAATATCGCGTTCGCGATCCACGGGCCCGCCATCTCGAAGCGAAAGCAAAAGAGCTCTCGGCCTACCGCGGGGATTCGCGTTGGTACGAGATCGCGCGCGCGCTCGAAGAGGCGAGCAACAAAGTGCTCAAGGAGACCAAGCCCGATAAGAGCATCTACGCAAACGTCGATTTCTATACTGCGCCGTTGCTCGCCGATCTCGGTATGCCCGGCGACGAATTTACCTGTATGTTCGCGTGCGGGCGTATCGCCGGGTGGAGCGCGCACATTCTCGAGCAACTCGGAGATAACCGCCTGATCCGTCCGCAGGCGACCTACGAAGGGCCGCCGCCGGGGCCGTTCGTGCCGATCGGTTCGCGGCCGACAAGCGCGCACTAATGCGATGAGCGCTCCGGCGCGCATCGCGCGGGTGAAGCGAACGACCAAAGAGACCACGATCGATCTCGAGGTCGATCTTGACGGTGGCGAGATTTCCATCGAAACCGGCGTCGATTTCTTCGATCATATGTTGCATGCGCTCGCTCTGCACGGCGGCATGGGCGTGAAGCTTCGCGCGCGCGGAGACGGGATGGATAACCATCACCTCATCGAAGATGTCGGCATCGCGCTCGGGCGTGCGTTCTACGAAGCGCTCGGCGAGAAACGCGGCATCGTGCGGTTCGGTTCGATCATGCTGCCGCTCGACGATGCGTTAATCGCGGCGAGTATCGATATCTCCGGACGTTCGTATCTCAATTTCCGCGTGGAGTTTTTGCGAAACGATCTGGGGGCGATGCCGACCGAGATGGTCGGGGAGTTCTTTCGCGCGCTCAGCGACCACGCGCGCATTACCGTCCACCTGATCGCGATGCACGGACACGTAGCGCACCATCTTTGCGAGGCGACGTTTAAGGCCTTTGCGCGGGCATTTGCGGCCGCAAAAACCATCGAAGGCGAGGCCGTCGCATCGACGAAGGGTTTGCTCGAATAGCGATGTCCCGTCGAATCGTTGCCATCGACTACGGCGGCGGGAACATCGGTTCGTTGGTCGGAGCGCTGCGCAGGCGCGATATCGAGCCGATCGTCACCGACGACCGCGATGCGGTGTTGCAAGCCGACGCTGCGTTTTTCCCGGGCGACGGCGCGTTCGCTGCGACGATGGATGCGCTACGGGAGCGTCGCCTCGATAGCGCGATCTACGAACGTATCGAACGGGGGCGGCCGTACTTCGGCATCTGCGTCGGCATGCAGGTACTCTTCGAGAGCTCGACCGAGTTCGGGGGCGCGCGCGGCCTGGGGATCTTTCGCGGTGAGGTCGGGCGGTTCGAAGGGGGTGTGCGGCTGCCGCATATGGGCTGGAATCGGCTGGAGCCAAGCGTCGCGCACCCCGTGCTCGCCGAGCTCGGGGAAGAAGAGTACGCCTATTTTCTGCACTCGTATCGCGCGCTTCCCGGCGAAGATTGTATCGCCACGGCGACGCACGGCGAGCGATTTGCCGCCGTCGTCGCGCGCGGTGCCGCAGTGGGAACGCAATTTCACCCCGAGAAAAGTCAACGTACCGGAGAGAAGATTCTCGATGCATTTCTCGCCTCGCTCGACTAAATAGGAAAGGAAGCCCCGCAATGCTCGTTATTCCCGCCATCGATTTGCGCGCCGGCAAATGCGTGCGCATGGAGCAAGGAGATCCCTCACGCGAGACGACCTACGACGAGGACCCGGTATCGCGCGCGCGCGCGTTCGTCGCGCAGGGTGCAAAACGCCTGCACGTCGTCGATCTCGACGGCGCATTCGGATCGGGCGAGAATATAGCGGCGATCTCGGCGATCGCCGGTGCGGTATCCGTGCCGATTCAGGTCGGCGGGGGAATTCGCAGTGCCGAACACGCCGCCGCGCGCTTCGAAGCCGGCGCTGCGGAGATCATTATCGGAACGCTTTTCGTTGAAGACGAACGGGTTGCGCGGCAGATCGTCGGTCGTTACGGAGAGAAGGTCATCGCCGGCATCGATGCGCGCGGACGCGAGGTCGCGGTTCGCGGTTGGCAAGAGCGGACGCCGGTCGATCGCGATGCGTTGGTGAAACGCGTCGCGCATTGGGGAGTTCGCCGCGTCATTTTCACCGAGATTCGCCGCGATGGGATGGGTGAGGGCTACGATCTCGATGCGTTGCGCGAGGTCGCAGCCGCTGCCGACGTTCGTGTGACCGCGAGTGGCGGAGCGCAGAGCATCGCAGATTTACAGAAGCTCCGCGCCGCCGCTCCGCCCGCCGTCGACGCCTGCATCATCGGCAGCGCGCTCTATCGCGGAACCATCGATCTCGCAGCGGCGATCGCCGCGGTCGGATAATCGGTCGGAGATGGGGGCGGCCACTGCCGCCTCCTCGACCGGTACTTGGACGTCCGGCGGCCTACGGTCGCGCGGGGGACGCGGTCGCCTTCGGATGAGGATGCGGAGTCGCGTGATGCGACGAGTGCGAGCTGCTGCTCGACGAGTGCGAGCTGCTGCTCGACGAGTGCGAACTGCTGCTCGACGAGTGCGAGCTGCTGCTCGACGAGTGCGAACTGCTGCGCGATGCGTGCGATGGATGGCTTGCATGCACCACATGCGGAACGCGCACCGGCGTATGCGATATCGGCCGCTTGACGCCACCGCCGAAATGGGGATGCGTGACGACGGGATGCGTGATCGG
>JAJYRI010000144.1 GCA_021794175.1 bacterium | reverse complement strand
ATCGACCCGCCTGCGGACGCGCGGCTTCTCCGGGTCGTACATATTCGACCACATAAGGCCGTGTCCGGACATCATGGCGTAACGGTCGATTCGTGAAGCGTGACTTTATTGCCCTCGGGGTCGGTGAAGGAGCCGAGCTTGCAGACCGGCGTGACGTGGATTTCCTCGGTCGGGACGCCGCGCGCGCGAAGTTCCGTGAATGCGGCTTCGATATCTGCGACTTCGAACGCGATCGACGCGCAACTCCCGGGAGCGACGCCCATCCATGCGGTGGTCATGAGCGAGAAGTACCCGCCGCCGACGCGAGCTTCGCAGTAGAGTGCGACGCCGTCCTCGCGGTAGGGCTCTTCGAACGCGATGCCGAGATGCTCGCGGTAAAAGCGCGCGAGCCCCTCGACGTCGCGCGCCGGATAGGCGGTAAATGCGATCTCGCGTACCTCAGGCATTCGGTTCGACTACTTCTTTCCGTTTCGCAGATTTTTAAGATCGCGAAAGAGCTTGCGTTCCTTATCGGTGAGATTTTGCGGTAATTGACCGATGAGGCGAACGTACTGGTCGCCGTTCCCGCCGCCTTTAACGTGCGGCATGCCTTTCCCACTCAGACGAAGCAGTCGATTGTTCTGCGTTCCTTCGGGGATCGTCATCGCAACGTTTCCACCCATCGTCGGCACGTGAACCTCGGCGCCGAGAACGAGATCGTAGAGATCGACGGGCAGATCGACGTAGAGATCGTCGCCCTTGCGTTTATAACGGGCGTCCTCACTCGTTTTCACGATGAGAAAGAGGTCACCGTTGGGAGCGCCACCGGTGCCGGCGCCGCCTTGCCCGGTGAGGCGAATGCGTTGGCCGTCACCGATTCCGCGTGGAATCGAGACCTCGAATTTCTTGCTGGTCAGCGTATGTCCGGTGCCGTGGCATGCAGCACAGAGCCGTCCGTTTTCGGTTCCGGTTCCACGGCAGCGCGGACAGCTATCTTCGAGCTGCAAAGAGATCGATTTTTTCCCGCCTTCGAAAATGTCGTGCAGCGAGAGCTCTATCGTCGTCTCCATATCCTGTCCTCGCGCGGCGGCGGGCGCCGGCCCGGCCGGACCGCGCCGCCCGACTCCGGAGAAAAACATATCGAAGAAATCGGAGAATCCGCTCGTTCCGGCGCCGGCATTCGGGCCGAAGTTAAAGTCGAATTGCGTCGCGCCCTGTTGCGTGCGATAGCGGCGCTGTTGTTCGGCCTGTCGTGCCGCCTGCTGCCAGTCGCTTCCAAGCGCGTCGTATTTCCGTCGCTTATCGCCGTCGCCGAGCACCTCGTACGCCTCGGAGATCTCTTTGAACTTCTCTTCCGCCGCCTTCGCATTTCCCGGATTTGCGTCGGGGTGCCATTTGCGCGCGAGGCGACGGTAGGCGGACTTGATGTCCTTCTCGGGCGCACCTTTCGGCACGCCGAGAACGGCGTAGTAGTCCTTGTAATTCATTGATGCTTCGCGACGAGCACTTTCGCCGGGCGGAGGAGATCGTCGCCGAGGCGATAGCCCTTCTCCGCGACTTCAACGACGGTTTCGTCGGCTTGCCCGTCGGTCGCCGCGACCGTCCCGATCGCCTCTGCGACGTGTGGATCGAACGGATGCCCCTTGACCTCGACGGCACTGATGCCTTCGGAGGTGAGAACCGCCTCGAAGCCCCGCAGCGTACTCTCGACGCCCGTGCGCAGCGCTTCCCCGCCTGCCGGCACCGCGAGCGCGCGTTCGAGATTATCGAGGACCGGCAGCAAGCGCCCGAATAGTCGACGCCGGTGTTCGACGATACGCTGCTCGATATCGCGTTGGACGCGCCGCTTGTAATTTTCAAAGTCGGCCATCGCGAGCAAGAATTTGTTGTAGTTCTCGTCGGCGCGAGCGTTGGCTTTGGTAAGCTCGCTCTCCGACTGCACGCTCTCATCGGTCGCGACGGGGTCGCCGATGGGATCGTTGAGTAGATCGTTATCCATATTTGCGTCTATCTCTACTTCTGTTTATGAAAATGAGCGCGTGAAAAGACGGCGGCGGGTGAGGGCGGCCGCAGATTACGGCGCGCCCCCACTCCATCCGCGCGAACGAAAGGCTACTTTGCTTCCTTGAACTCGGCGTCGATGACGTCGTCGGGCGTCGAACTCGCAGCGCCGTTTGAGGCCTGTCCGTTCGCCGACTCGGCTCCCGCCGCTTCGCCCTCGGGCGTCGCTCCGGTGCTCTTGTAGAGCAACTCCGCCATCTTGTAGCTCGCGCTCTGGAGCTTCTCGATCGAGGCCTTGATCTCGGTCGCAGCTCCGTTCTCGCTGAGTTTTTTCAACTCCGCGAGCGCGCTCTCGACTTCACCGCGAGCGGTTGCGTCGAGTTTCTCTCCGACTTCTTTCAGCGACTTTTCGGTCGAGTAGATCAGGCTCGATGCGGTATTCCGCACCTCCGCCTCTTCGCGCTTCGCCTTGTCGGCGGCCGCCTGAAGTTCGGCGTCCTTGACCATCCGATCGACTTCCTCTTTGTTGAGGTTGGTCGATGCGGTGATCGTGATCTGCTGCTCTTTCCCGGTACCGAGATCTTTCGCACCGACGTTGACGATGCCGTTGGCATCGATGTTGAAGGTGACTTCGATCTGCGGTACGCCGCGCGGCGCCGGGGGCATGCCCTCGAGCCGGAAACGCCCCAGCGTCTTGTTGTCGGCCGCCATCGGACGTTCGCCCTGCAGAATGTGGATGTCCACACTCGTCTGGCCGTCCTCGGCGGTGGTAAAGACCTGCGATTTCTTCGTCGGGATCGTCGTATTCCGTTCGATCAGCGTCGTCATGACGCCACCCATCGTTTCGAGACCGAGCGAGAGCGGGGTGACGTCGAGCAGAACGACGTCGCGCACTTCGCCCGAGAGGACGCCGGCCTGAATCGCTGCGCCGACCGCGACGACTTCGTCGGGGTTAACGGTGAGGTTCGGGTCCTTACCGGTGAGCTTCCGAACGAGTTCGAGGATGACGGGCATGCGGGTCGAGCCGCCGACCATCACCACTTCGTCGATCTGCGAGATGTCGATCTTTGCATCGGCGAGCGCGCTCTTGAACGGATTGATGCAGCGATCGGTGAGATCGCTGGTGATCTCCTCGAACTTCGCACGCGTCAGCGTGTACTCGAGATGCTTCGGCCCTTCGGCGTCGGCCGTAATGAACGGCAGATTGATCGTCGTTTGCACGACCGCCGAGAGTTCGATCTTCGCTTTCTCCGCGGCTTCGGTCAGGCGTTGCATCGCCTGTTTGTCCTTGGAGAGATCGATGCCCTGATCTTTGCGGAATTCGCCGACGAGCCATTCCACCACGCGGTGGTCGTAATCGTCACCGCCGAGACGCGTGTCGCCATTGGTCGATTTCACCTCGAAAACGCCGTCGCCGACTTCGAGAATCGAGACGTCGAAGGTGCCGCCGCCGAGATCCCATACCAGGATCGTTTCGTTGCCCTTTTTATCGAGGCCGTATGCGAGCGCGGCCGCGGTCGGCTCGTTGATGATACGCAGCACTTCGAGACCGGCGATCTTGCCGGCATCTTTCGTCGCTTGGCGCTGCGCGTCGTTGAAATACGCGGGGACCGTAATCACCGCTTGGGTGACCCGTTCGCCGAGATAGTTACTCGCGTCGTTTACGAGTTTTTGCAGAACCATCGCCGAGATCTCTTGCGGGGTGTAATCCTTGCCGTCGATCTTGACGCGATAATCACCCTCGCCCATGTGGCGCTTGATCGAAGAGATCGTGCGCTCCGGGTTGGTGACGGCCTGACGTTTTGCGAGCTGTCCCACGAGACGCTCGCCGGTTTTCGAAAAGGCGACGACCGACGGGGTGGTACGCGAGCCCTCCGAGTTTG
>JAJYRI010000143.1 GCA_021794175.1 bacterium | reverse complement strand
CAAACTCGGAGGGCTCGCGTACCACCCCGTCGGTCGTCGCCTTTTCGAAAACCGGCGAGCGTCTCGTGGGACAGCTCGCAAAACGTCAGGCCGTCACCAACCCGGAGCGCACGATCTCTTCGATCAAACGCCACATGGGCGAGGGTGATTATCGCGTCAAGATCGACGGCAAGGATTACACCCCGCAAGAGATCTCGGCGATGGTTCTGCAAAAACTCGTCAACGACGCGAGCAACTATCTCGGCGAACGGGTCACCCAAGCGGTGATCACGGTCCCCGCCTATTTCAACGACGCACAGCGACAGGCGACGAAAGACGCCGGCAAAATTGCCGGTCTCGAAGTGCTGCGCATCATCAACGAGCCGACTGCGGCCGCACTCGCATACGGCCTCGATAAAAAGGGCAACGAGACGATCCTGGTATGGGATCTCGGCGGCGGCACCTTCGACGTCTCGATTCTCGAAGTCGGCGACGGCGTTTTCGAAGTGAAATCGACCAACGGCGATACGCGACTCGGCGGCGACGATTACGACCACCGCGTGGTGGAATGGCTCGTCGGCGAGTTCCGCAAAGATCAGGGCATCGATCTCTCCAAGGACAAGCAGGCGATGCAACGCCTGACCGAAGCCGCGGAGAAAGCGAAGATCGAACTCTCGGCGGTCGTGCAAACGACGATCAATCTGCCGTTCATTACGGCCGACGCCGAAGGGCCCAAGCATCTCGAGTACACGCTAACGCGTGCGAAGTTCGAGGAGATCACGAGCGATCTCACCGATCGCTGCATCAATCCGTTCAAGAGCGCGCTCGCCGATGCGAAGATCGACATCTCGCAGATCGACGAAGTGGTGATGGTCGGCGGATCGACCCGCATGCCCGTCATCCTCGAGCTCGTTCGCAAGCTCACCGGTAAGGACCCGAACCTCACCGTCAACCCCGACGAAGTCGTCGCGGTCGGCGCGGCGATTCAGGCCGGCGTCCTCTCGGGCGAAGTACGCGACGTCGTTCTGCTCGACGTCACCCCGCTCTCGCTCGGTCTCGAGACGATGGGCGGCGTGATGACGACGTTGATCGAACGGAACACGACGATCCCGACGAAGAAATCGCAGGTCTTCACCACCGCCGAGGACGGCCAGACGAGCGTGGACATCCACATTCTGCAGGGCGAACGTCCGATGGCGGCCGACAACAAGACGCTCGGACGTTTCCGGCTCGAGGGCATGCCCCCGGCGCCGCGCGGCGTACCGCAGATCGAAGTCACCTTCAACATCGATGCCAACGGCATCGTCAACGTGGGTGCGAAAGATCTCGGTACCGGGAAAGAGCAGCAGATCACGATCACCGCATCGACCAACCTCAACAAAGAGGAAGTCGAGCGGATGGTCAAGGACGCCGAACTTCAGGCGGCCGCCGACAAGGCGAAGCGCGAAGAGGCGGAGGTGCGGAATACCGCATCGAGCCTGATCTACTCGACCGAAAAGTCGCTGAAAGAAGTCGGAGAGAAACTCGACGCAACCGCTCGCGGTGAGGTCGAGAGCGCGCTCGCGGAGTTGAAGAAACTCAGCGAGAACGGAGCCGCGACCGAGATCAAAGCCTCGATCGAGAAGCTCCAGAGCGCGAGCTACAAAATGGCGGAGCTGCTCTACAAGAGCACCGGAGCGACGCCCGAGGGCGAAACGGCTGGAGCCGAGTCGGCGAACGGACAGGCCTCGAACGGCGCCGCGAGTTCGACCCCCGACGACGTCATCGACGCCGATTTCAAGGAAGCGAAGTAGCCTTCCGTTCGCGCGGATGGAGTGAGGGCGCGCCGCAACCTGCGGCCGCCCTCACCCGCCGCCGTCTTTTCACGCGCTCATTTTCATAAACAGAAGTAGAGATAGACGCAATTATGGATAACGATCTACTCAACGATCCCATCGGCGACCCCGTCGCGACCGATGAGGGCGTGCGGTCGGAGAGCGAGCTCGCCAAAGCCAACGCTCGCGCCGACGAGAACTACAACAAGTTTTTGCTCGCGATGGCCGACTTCGAAAACTACAAGCGGCGCGTGCAGCGCGATATCGAGCAGCGCATCGTCGAACACCGGCGTCGCCTTTTCGGGCGCTTGCTCCCGGTTCTCGATAATCTCGAACGCGCGCTCGCGGTGCCCGCAGGCGGGGAAGCGCTGCGTTCGGGCGTCGAGAGTACCCTGCGCGGCTTCGAGGCGGTCCTGACTTCCGAAGGCATCAGCGCCGTCGACGTCAAGGGGCATCCGTTCGACCCGCACGTCGCAGAGGCGATCGGCACGGTCGCGGCGACCGACGGGCAAGCCGACGAAACCGTCGTCGAAGTCGCGGAGAAGGGCTATCGCCTCGGCGACGATCTCCTCCGTCCGGCGAAAGTGCTCGTCGCGAAGCATCAATGAACTACAAGGACTACTACGCCGTTCTCGGCGTGCCGAAAGGCGCGCCCGAGAAGGACATCAAGTCCGCCTACCGTCGCCTCGCGCGCAAATGGCACCCCGACGCAAATCCGGGAAACGCGAAAGCGGCGGAAGAGAAATTTAAAGAGATCTCCGAGGCGTACGAGGTGCTCGGCGACGGCGATAAGCGACGGAAATACGACGCGCTTGGAAGCGACTGGCAGCAGGCGGCACGACAGGCCGAACAACAGCGCCGCTATCGCACGCAACAGGGCGCGACGCAATTCGACTTTAATTTCGGACCGAACGCCGGCACCGGGGCGAGCGGCTTCTCCGACTTCTTCGATATGTTTTTCTCCGGAGTCGGGAGGCGCGGGCCGGCCGGTCCGACGCCCGCCGCCACGCGCGGGCAGGATATGGAGACGACGATCGAGCTCTCGTTGCACGACATTTTCGAGGGCGGGAAAAAATCGATCTCGTTGCAGCTCGAAGATAGCTGCCCGCGCTGTCGTGGAACCGGAACCGAGAACGGACGGCTCTGCGCGGCGTGCCACGGCACCGGGCATACGCTGACCAGCAAGAAGTTCGAGGTTTCGATTCCGCGCGGAATCGGCGACGGCCAACGCATTCGCCTCACGGGGCAAGGCGGCGCCGGCACCGGTGGCGCACCGAACGGCGACCTCTTTCTCATCGTGAAGACGAGCGAGGACGCCCGTTACAAGCGCAAGGGCGACGATCTCTACGTCGATCTGCCCGTCGATCTCTACGATCTCGTTCTCGGTGCCGAAGTTCACGTACCGACGATGGGGGGAAACGTCACGATGACGATCCCCGAAGGCACGCAGAACAATCGATTGCTCCGCCTTAGCGGCAAGGGGATGCCTCACGTTAAAGGCGGCGGGAGCGGCGACCAGTACGTTCGCCTCATCGGTCAACTACCGCAAAATCTCACCGATAAGGAACGCAAGCTCTTTCGCGATCTTAAAAATCTGCGAAACGGAAAGAAGTAGTCGAACCGCATGCCCGAGGTACGCGAGATCGCATTTACCGCCTATCCGGCGCGCGACGTCGAGGGGCTCGCGCGCTTTTACCGCGAGCATCTCGGCATCGCGTTCGAAGAGCCCTACCGTGAGGACGGCGTCGCACTCTATTGCGAAGCTCGCGTCGGCGGCGGGTACTTCTCGCTCATGACCACCGAATGGATGGGCGTCGCTCCCGGGAGTTGCGCGTCGATCGCGTTCGAAGTCGCAGATATCGAAGCCGCATTCGCACAACTACGCGCGCGCGGCGTCCCGACCGAGGAAATCCACGTCACGCCGGTCTGCAAGCTCGGCTCCATCACCGACCCCGAGGGCAATAAAGTCACGCTTCACGAATCGACCGTTACGCCATGATGTCCGGACACGGCCTTATGTGGTCGAATATGTACGACCCGGAGAAGCCGCGCGTCCGCAGGCGGGTCGAT
>JAJYRI010000038.1 GCA_021794175.1 bacterium | reverse complement strand
CTCGCTCCTCTATGGCAGGAGCGAAGGAGAAGCGGACGATTCCGCGCTGCAGCGAGCTTTCGAGCCCCATGGCGGCGATCACGTGGCTCGGTTCGAAGACCCCGGAGGTACACGCGCTCCCCGCCGAGGCGGCGACCCCGTCGAGATCGAGCCGCATCAGCAGCTCCTCCGACGCAAGCCCGGGAATCGCGAAACTCGAAATATTCGGCAGCCGCTCGGCCTCACCGCCGTTGATGTGCAGCGCCGGGATCGAGCGCCGGGCCCGCTCCTCGAAACCGATCCGCAGTGCCGTCACCCGGCGCACCGCTTCCGCGCGCCGTTCGACGGCGAACTCGAGCGCGGCGGCCAGGGCGGAGATTCCGGGAACGTTCTCGGTCCCCGCGCGCGATCCGTACTCTTGCCCGCCGCCGTAGATCAGCGGCTCGAGCGCGATCTTGCCGCGCAGCGCGAGCACGCCGACCCCTTTGGGGGCGCCGAATTTGTGCCCGGAGATCGAGAGCAGGTCGCTCCCCAACGCGTCGAGCCCGCAATCGAGCCAACGCGCGGCCTGCACCGCATCGGTATGAAAGAGCGCGCCGGCCGCGTGCGCCTGCGCCGCCAAAAGCGGAATCGGCTGCAACACTCCGGTCTCGTTGTTGGCGAGATGGATCGAGACCAACAAGGTGCGCTCGTCGAGCTCGCGTCGATAGAGATCGAGATCGATCCGCCCTTCGCGATCGACCGGCAACGTGACGATCTCGAACCCTTCGCGCCCGAGCGCACGCGCCGCGTGCAACACCGCGTGATGTTCGGTCGAACCGACGAAGATGCGATGACGTCGATCGTCGCGCGTGGCTCGGGCGACGCCGAGGATCGCCAGCGAATCGCTCTCCGAACCCCCGCCGGTAAAACGAACGTTCTTCCGCGGTACGCCCAGAATTTTTGCAACGCGGTCGCGGGCCGCATCGAGCAACGCGTGCGCGGCACGCCCTTGAGCGTGCAACGAACTGGGATTGAAATCGCTTTCCAGGGCCTGAAAATAGGCCTCGCGTGCGACCGTCGATATCGGCGTCGTCGCCGCATGATCGAGATAGATACGCTCGCGTGTCACGGTTCGAAATACCGCCGCCCGCGCAGCCGCTCCGGCAAAAATTCCTGCGGCGCTTCGGGGTCATCGTGCGTGTAGATATACTCGCGTCCGTACCCTAGCGACCGCATCAACCCGGTCGGAGCGTTGCGCAGATGTAAGGGCACGGGATCGCGCGCGCCTTGCGTCACGTCGGCGAGCGCGGCGGAGTAGGCACGACCGACCGCATTGCTTTTCGGCGCCCGCGCAAGGTAGAGCGTTGCATGTGCGAGCGGATAATAGCCCTCCGGCATCCCGACAAAATGCGCGGCTTGTTGGGCGGCGATCGCTAACGGCAGGGCCGCCGCATCGGCGAGGCCGATATCCTCCGACGCGAGAATCACCAAACGTCGCGCGATGAAGAGCGGGTCTTCACCGGCATCGAGCAAGCGCGCCAGCCAGTAAATACTCGCATCGGCATCGCTTCCTCGGATCGATTTAATGAACGCACTGATAGTATCGAAGTGACGGTCGCCGCTTTTATCGTGGGCGCCTCGATGCAGCATCGCCGCCCGAACGTTCTCGCGATCGATCCGTCGCACGCCTTCGTACACGGGTGCGATGCTCGCGGCGAACTCCAAACCGCCGAGCGCCGAGCGTGCATCGCCGCCGGCCATCGCGACGAGCGCAGCGAGTGCATCGGGCAATAGCTCGAGCCGTTGCGCGCCGAGCCCGCGCTCGGTGTCGGTCAATGCGCGCTCGATAATGCGCTGCATCGCCGCGTCATCGAGCGGCGCGAGGACGACGACGCGGAGACGCGAGAGCAACGCCGGGTTGACTTCGAAGGAGGGGTTCTCCGTGGTCGCCCCGATCAGCGCGATCGTTCCTTCCTCGACATCGGGCAAGAGCGCGTCTTGCTGCGCTTTATTGAAACGATGAATCTCGTCGAGAAAGAGCAGCGTTTTCCGCCCCACCGCACGGCGTTCGCGAGCGTCGGCGACGATACGGCGTACGTCGGCGAGGCCGGCGTTCACCGCCGAAATCTGCTCGAAGTGCGCGCCGCCGCTCGCCGCGATCGCGCGCGCGATCGTGGTCTTACCGCTGCCCGGAGGCCCCCACAGCAACAGCGACGGCAACGCGCCGCGATCGAGGGAGGTGCGCAGCGGGCTACCGCTGCCGAGCACTTCTTCGTGGCCGATAATCTCGTCGAGCGTACGCGGGCGCATCCGCGCCGCAAGCGGTACGCTCCCGGACAGTGATTCCTCGAAGAGCGAGCGCTCCATGATTAGGGTGCCAAGCGAGAATTTCCGGACAAAAGGCCGCGAAGGATTTTTGACCGAGTCGAGGAGCGATGAGGGAGCAGCGCCGTAGCGTTGTGACCGAAGAGCGACGGTGAATCGTGCGAAAAGACGAGTGGAATTTTGCGCATGAACGTCTCGCTCGGCACCCTAGTCGTGGATGATTTTCGGGTTTTTGATAACGATCGGTTTGGGCGTCGCTGCCGATTCGCGAATTTGGCTGGGGAAACGCAAGATCACGCTTCCGTCGGCCACGGCCTGGCCGGTGATCGTATTATAGAGAACGTGGTCGGCGATCAGCGAACGCGCCCCTTGACGAACGTGCACGTTGCCGTGGAGATCGAGTTCGTGCGTGATATCGTTCAGCTTTCCACTCTGCGCATCGACGATCGTGTCGGCTTGCGTGTAATGCATGTGCCCGACGGCGGTATAGATGCGCGTCTTTTCGTCGATCGTCATCTTATCGGCGGTCAAGGTCGCCGGCCCGCGCCCGGAGGCGTTTTTTGCGCTGCTGAGCCCGCCGAGATTTCCATTCTGGTCGTGCAACACGACGTGGCCGAAAAGCGTCGCCTGCCCGCTCTTGGCGTTTCCGTTTGCGCGGTCCGCATCGATCGTCGTTCCATCGCGCGTGACGAGCACGTGTTGCGGCGCGCTAAAATCGTTGGACTTCAAGTTGAAATCGACGAGCGCGGTATGGATGTTCCACTCGCCGAACGTGAAGTGCGCCTGCGATGTCGCAGCCGGGCTCGCCGTAGGGCGCGCGGCGGGGTGGGTGGCGGCAAGCAAAAGAAATGTCGCCGCAAGAGCCGGTGCGATTCGCGCGAGCGATCTCATCGGCGCGCCTTCACGACGTGCCGTTCCGCTATCCCGAGCCGCGCTTCGATCAGTTCGAAACCCAGCGTTCCTTCGCGTAGTACCAACGGTCGCTCTCTCGTGCAATCCACAATCGCTGCTTCGCCGTCATAACGGGTCGGCCCGTTTTCCACGAGCAGGTCGGCCTCCGGAAGGCGTTCGATACCCCCGCGACCGCGATACGGCGGGTCGCCGCTGGCGTTCGCGCTGCTTACCACAAGCGGCCCGCAGCGGTCGAGGATGGCACGCGCGAGCGGCTCGTCGGGGACGCGCACGCCCAGTGTCGGCTGCCCCGCAGTGATCTCTTCGCTGATAAACGACGGACGCGCGACGAGGAGAGTGACGGGGCCCGGAAGCAATCGCTTCGCCACCGTCGCCGCCACGACGTTTCCGGGTGCGTACTCGAGCAGTTCGGCGACGCCGGCGACGTGCAGCGTAAGCGGCTTATGGTCGGGACGTCGCTTCTGCAGGTAGATGCGGTCGACGGCATCGAGGCGCAGCGGGTCGCACGCGAGCCCATAACTCGTGTCGTGCGGAAAGATAATCGTGCCCCCGGCAAAGATAACGCGCGCGACCTCCTCGATGAGGAGATCGCGCGGCATCGTCCGTGCGTCGAGCGTTACGGTCATCGCGTTTATACGCGGATGCGCATTCCCGTACCGAGTGCGACGCACGAGAGCGGATCCTCGGCGATAATTGCGGGAACGCCGGTAACCTCGGAGAGCAAACGGTCGAGACCGCGCAACAAGGCTCCGCCGCCGGTAAGGATGATGCCGCGATCGATGATATCGGCGGAGAGTTCCGGCGGAGTTTTTTCGAGAACGCCCTTTACCGCTTCGACGATCGCACCGACCGGCTCGCCGAGCGCCTCGCGAATCTCTTCGCTGGTAATCTTCACCGTTTTGGGCAGACCGTTGATTAGATCGCGCCCGCGAATCTCCATCGCCAACTCCTGTTCGAGTTTATAAGCGGATCCGACTTTGATTTTAATTTCCTCGGCGGTCCGTTCGCCGATGGTGAGGTTATGGACGCGGCGGATATACCGCGTGATCGCTTCGTCGAGTTTATTGCCCGCGACGCGCAACGATTGCGAGACGACGATGCCGCCGAGGGAGATCACGGCGACGTCGGTCGTGCCCCCGCCGATATCGACGACCATGCTTCCCGAGGGCCCGTCGATGGGCAGCCCCGCGCCGATCGCTGCGGCCATCGGCTCTTCGACGATCTCGACCGCGCGCGCGCCGGCGAGTTTCGCGGCATCCTTCACCGCGCGTTCTTCCACGCTCGTGATCTCGGCGGGGACGCAGATCGTCACGAACGGCTTGGGCGCAAAAAGCGAGCTGAACCACGAACGATCTTTCATCACTTTCTTGATGAAATAGGCGAGCATCGCTTCGGTTACCTCGAAATCGGCGATGACGCCGTCGCGCAAAGGCCGGATCGCTTGAATGTGTGCCGGCGTCTTGCCGAGCATCAACCGCGCTTCCTCGCCGACTGCAAGCACCTTGCCGGTGTTCATATCCTTGGCAACAACCGACGGCTCGCGCAAGACGATCCCTTTGCCTTTGACGTTGACGAGCACGTTCGCCGTGCCGAGATCGATACCGATTTCCAATTTAGACTCCCGTTGAAGAGGTGGTGCCCGTAGCGACACGGGGAAAGCTTTGCGTCTCGAAGAGCGCGTTGGGCTCTTCGAGCGGGGTGATACCGCTGGAGCGTTGCGCCTGTGCGCCCAACGCCGAGAGCATCGTCTCGAGATGTTCGTACCCGCGATCGATATATTCTAAGCCGATGATCTCGGTCTCACCCGATGCGGCGAGCCCGGCGACGACCAAGCCGGCGCCGGCGCGGATATCGGGGGCTTCGACCGGAGCGCCCGAAAGACGTTCGACACCGGTAATCGTCGCGGTGTTACTCTCCATCGCGACTTTGATATCGGCGCCCATACGCGCGAGTTCGTTGACGTAAGAAAAACGCGCGTTGAAAATCGATTCCTCGACAAACGATTTTCCCGGGCAGGTGCAGAGCATCGCGGTCATCTGCGGCTGAAGATCGGTCGGGAAGGCGGGGTACGGGGCAGTAACGATCGAGGTTCCGCCGGTGACGCGCTTTCCGTCCACGCGCACCCAGTCGTCGCCTTGCGTCACGGTTGCGCCGCATTCGGTAAGTTTTTCGGTGAGCGCGAGTAAATGGGCGGGAATGCAGCGACGCACCGTCACGTCGCCGCGCGTTGCAACGCCGGCAACCAACAACGTACCGGCCACGATGCGATCGGGGATGATTTCGTACTCGACGCCGTATAATTCGTCGACGCCGTCGATGACCAGCGTATCGGTTTCGATACCGGCGATCTTCGCGCCCATCGCGACGAGGAAACGCGCGAGATCGACGACTTCGGGTTCGAGCGCAACGTTGCGCAACGTCGTCGTTCCCTTTGCGAGCACCGCGGCGAGTAACGCATTCTTCGTCGCCCCGACGCTGGGCATCCGAAATTCGATCTCTCCGCCGCGCAGATGTCCGTCGCGCGCCGCAGCAAGAAGATATCCGTGTTCGTTGCGCACTTCGCAGCCGAGCGTTCGGAATGCTTGTTCGTGCATGTCGGTCGCACGCGTTCCTAAAACGCATCCGCCCGGCAGCGGCACCTCCGCGCGACCGAAGCGCCCGAGCAACGGCCCAACCAGATCGAACGAAGCGGCGAGTTTTCGAACCAAAGCATACGGCGCGCGATAGGTCGCGACGTTGCTGGCATCGACGATGAGCGCGTCGCCGTCATAACGCAGACGCGCGCCGAGCGCTTCGAGCAGCGACCACATAACGGAGACGTCGGTAATGCGCGGGACGCGACGCAGCGTCACCGGCCCGCTCGCGAGCAAAGCGGCAGCCATAATCGGCAGCGCGGCATTTTTCGCGCCGTGCGTCTCAACCGAGCCTACCAGCGCGCCGCCCCCGCGAACGCGCAAAACCGTATCGAAGCGATCAATCATGCCTGTAAGAGGATGCTTCGCGCCCGAGTGCGGAGCGCCCCGCCCGGGTGCCTACGCGCTTCGTGCGAGCCGGAGCTTCGCCTCGGCGAAGGCGATCGCGGCCGGGTCGGTCGCTGCGGCGAGTTCGGCGCGGGTCGCCTCGATATCGATCTCTTCGATCGCGAGGGCCCGTTCCACCAGAACGGTCACCCGGTCGGGGAGCGCCTGGATGAAGCCGTCGTCGGTCGCGAGTTCGAGACGACGGTTTCCCGATTCGTCGCTCACTTCGGCGCGTAAGACGCCGGGTTTGAGCGCGCCGACAAAGGGGGCGTGGCCGGCGAGAATGCCCTCTTCGCCCTCGGTCGTCACCGCAATCACGAGCGACGCCCGGCCTTCGAAGAGGACGCGCGTCGGCGCGATGAGCTTCAGTGCGAACGTTGACATCGTCGGCGGCGCTAGACCTTCGCGCCCATCTTATCGGCGTTCTCTTTGACCTCGTCGATACCGCCGGCGTAGAAGAATGCGCTCTCGGGCAGATGGTCGACCTTCCCGTCGAGCACTTCCTTGAACGAAGCGATCGTATCGCTGAGTTTGACGTACTTACCCGCGCGCCCGGTGAACTGTTCGGCCACGAAGAACGGCTGCGAGAAGAAGCGTTGGATGCGGCGGGCACGTCCGACCGCGATCTTATCTTCCTCGGAGAGTTCCTCGACGCCGAGAATCGCGATGATATCCTGTAGGTCGCGATAGCGTTGCAGCGTCTCTTGCACGCCGCGCGCGACCGCGTAGTGATCGTCGCCGATAATCTGCGGGTCGAGAATGCGCGAGCTCGAGGCGAGCGGATCGACCGCGGGATAGATACCGAGTTCGGAGATCGGTCGCGAGAGCGCCGTCGTTGCATCGAGATGCGCGAACGTCGTCGCGACGGCGGGGTCGGTATAGTCGTCTGCGGGAACGTAGACCGCCTGCACCGAGGTGATCGAACCCTTACGCGTCGAGGTAATGCGTTCTTCGAGCGCGCCCATATCGGTCGAGAGCGTCGGTTGATAACCGACCGCCGAAGGCATGCGCCCCATCAGTGCGGAGACCTCGGAGCCGGCCTGCAGATACCGGAAAATGTTATCCATGAACAACAGCACGTCCGCACCGAGTTCGTCGCGGAAATATTCGGCCATCGTGACGCCGGTCTGCGCGATACGGAAACGAACGCCCGGGGGCTCGTCCATCTGTCCGAATACCAAGGTCGTTTGCGCGAGCACGCCCGACTCTTTCATTTCGAGCCAGAGATCGTTCCCTTCGCGCGTGCGTTCGCCGACGCCGGTGAACACCGAGAAACCCTTGTGAACGTTGGCGATGTTGCGGATCAACTCCTGAATGAGCACCGTTTTGCCGACGCCCGCGCCGCCGAAAAGACCGACCTTGCCGCCGCGCGTGTACGGCGCCATGAGATCGATGACCTTAATGCCGGTTTCGAAGATTTTCGGTGTGGGATCCTGATGTTTGAATTCCGGAGCGGGGCGATGAATCGGCCACGTCGCCGCCGCGCTGACCGGTGCGTCGGTATCGATCGCCTTGCCGAGAACGTTGAAGATGCGCCCCAACGTGCCTTCGCCGACGGGCACCGAGATCGGGCTGCCGGTCGCGGTCACCGCGGCGCCGCGCACCAGACCGTCGGTCGAACCCATCGCGAGGCAACGTACTTGGTTATTACCGAGTTCGTCTTGCACCTCGAGGGTAAGATCGCGCATCTGCATCGCCGTTCCGCCGAGATTCGCGCCGGCTTTCGCCGCGGCATTTGCAGCATCTTCATTGACGCGAACGGTCAATGCTTCGGTGATTTTGGGCAGCGTCTCAGGAGTAAACTCGACGTCGACGACGTTCCCGAGCACCTGCACGACTTTACCGGTAGCGGTCATGTTCTTGGTTCCTTCTATCAACCGTTGAGCGCCTCGGCACCGCCGACGATTTCCAAGAGTTCCTTGGTAATCGCGGCCTGTCGGGCATTGTTCATTTGAATGGTGTATTCGTCGATGAGTTTACCGGCGTTATCGGTCGCATTGTTCATCGCTACGAGCTGGGCGGCGAAGAACGCGGCATCGGTCTCAAGCATCGCGGAGAAAATCGTGAACTCGAGATATTTCGGAAGCAGCTGCGAGAGCACAGCTTCGGGGGTTGGTGCGAACTCGACCATCGCCTTGGGCCCCGAACCGCCCGCCTCACCGGCGATACCGTCGCGAGCGATCGGCACCAGGCGTAGCGTCTGCGGACGCTGCACGAGCATGGAGACCATCTTCGACGAGACCAACACGATTTCGGAGATCTTGCCTTCGACGAACGCGGTGCTTGCCGCCCGGGCGACCTCACGCGCGGCGTCGAGTTTGGAAGGGGCGTTGAGGGGCCATGTGGGGTGATCGCCGCCGCCGAGCCGACGCACGGCCTGGCGCGCCTTCACGCCGACCGAATACATCACCGTGCCGGGATGCTCGCGCAGAAAGGCCTCGCCCTGGCGAATAACGTTGGCGTTGAACGCACCGCAGAGCCCTTTATCCGCGGTCATGAGGATCATGCCGCTGGGCGCCGAGGAATTGCCGGGGTTCATGAAGGGATGATCGACGCGCGACACTGCCGCGACTAATTCGCGAAGCATCTCACCGAGCGTTTCGGCGTACGGACGGGCCTGTTTTTGGGCCGTCTCCGCACGACGAATTTTCGCCGCGGCAACTTGTTTCATCGCCTTGGTGATTTGCTGGGTATTCTTCAGCGAACGAATTTGGTCGCGAAGATCTTTAACGCTCGCCATTAGAACGAAGTATTAAACTCCGTGAAAGCTGCGTTGAGCTTCGCTTTCACATCGTCGCCTAACTGGTTGCTGGTGCGAATGGAATCAAGCGCATCGGCATGCTTCTGGTGCAGGAAGTCGATGAGCCCGCGCGCCCACGCCTGCAATTTCGGCGTCGGAATATCGTTGGCATAACCGTTCGTCGCGCCGTAGAGCAGGGCGACCTGTTCTTCGACGGGCTGCGGCTGGTACTGCGCCTGTTTGAGCAGCTCGGTAAGCTTCTCGCCGCGCATCAACTGCATCTGCGTACCCTTATCGAGATCGCTTGCAAGTTTGGCGAACGCCGCGAGATCGCGATACTGCGCGAGTTCGAGCTTGAGCTGGCCGGCGACCGATTTCATCGCTTTGGTCTGGGCCGAACCGCCGACGCGCGAGACCGAGAGGCCGACATCGACTGCGGGGCGGATACCTTGGAAGAAAAGGTTCGGCGTGAGGTAGATCTGCCCGTCCGTGATCGAGATCACGTTGGTCGGAATATACGCCGAGAAATCGCCGGCCTGCGTTTCGATAACCGGGAGCGCCGTCATCGAGCCGCCGCCGAGTTCGTCGGAGAGTTTTGCCGCGCGTTCGAGCAATCGCGAATGGAGATAGAAGACGTCGCCCGGGTACGCCTCGCGCCCCGGCGGGCGGCGAAGCAAGAGCGCCATTTCGCGATAGGACTGCGCGTGCTTGGTGAGATCGTCGTACACGATGAGGACGTCTTTGCCCTCGGCCATCAGTTCTTCACCCATCGAACAACCCGCGAACGGCGCGAGCCAACGCAGGGCGGCCGCCTCCGAGGGGCTCGACGCGACGATGGTGGTGTACTCCATCGCGCCCTTCTGTTCCAGAATCTGCGCGAGCGCGGCAACGGTCGAGTTCTTCTGGCCGATCGCAACGTAGATGCAGAAAACGTTCCGCCCTTTTTGATTGATGATCGTATCGATCGCAATCGCCGTTTTTCCGGTCGAACGGTCGCCGATGATGAGTTCGCGCTGGCCCTTACCGATGGGAATCAACGCGTCGATCGCGCGGATACCGGTCTGCAGCGGCTGCTTGACCGGTTGGCGTTCGACCACCGAAGGCGCGGTGTTCTCGATCGTGCGAAAACGCACCGTTTCGATCGGTCCTTTACCGTCGACCGGCTGGCCGAGCGGATTGACGACGCGGCCGAGCAATGCGGTTCCGACCGGCACCGAGGCGATGCGTCCGGTGCGGCGCACGCGGTCGCCTTCTTTAATTTCCGAATCGGAGCCCATGATAACGACGCCGACGTTATCCTCTTCGAGGTTCAGCGCGATGCCCTGAAGCCCGTTGGGAAATTCGACGAGTTCGGAAGCGCGCACGCCGCGCAATCCGTAAACGCGTGCGAGGTTCGCACCGACTTCGATGACGGTTCCGACCTCGTCCTCGCGAACCTCGCCTTTGAAGTCCGCGATCTGCTGTTTGAGTATTCCGGCGATTTCGTCGGCTTTTATCATGTGCTTTTTCCTACGGTTCCTTGGTAAATCGTGGGTTTACGTACGTTGTGCGAAAAGATTACGAGCGAGGTCGTCCAGGCGTCCCGCGACCGTTGCATCGATCAGCCGGTCGCCCATCATCACGCGCACGCCGCCGATGGCGTGCGGATCGACGGTGGTTTCAACGTCGAATTTTTTTCCGAAGCGCCTCTCGAGCTGCTTGACCAGCGCGTCGAGATCGCCGGGCGAGAGCGGCCGCGCGGTCGTAACGGTCAGCGGTTCTCCGCCGCGAGCGGCACGCTCGATTGCGTGGTATTGGCGAACGATCTCGCCGAGGAGCGTCTCGCGCCGCTTGCGCACCAGCAGCACGACGGCGTGGGCGACGATCTCGTGCACCTTCGTGCCGAAGGTCGCCAACAACGCGCGCTCTTTCATCGCTCGGGAAAGGACGGGTGAGACGAAGAAATCGTGTAGCGCGGCGTCGCCGTCGATCGCATCGCCGACGCTTTGTAGCTCTTCGCCCACGCGCGCCTCGATTTGCGCTTCGCGGGCGAGCGCGAAGATCGCCGTTGCGTAGCGACGCGCCGCTTTTTCGTTCGCCATACTTACGCGATCTCCCCAAGCGCCGACACGAAGCGTTCGCGCAAGTTGCGTTCGGCCGATGCATCGATTTCGGCGAGCGCGCGCGACCGAGCGATCTCGAGAGCGCTCGCGAGCGTCTCTTCACGCAAGCGCTCGCGCGCGGCGTGACGGGCCCGGTCGAGTTCGCCTTCCGCGCTCCGAAGTTCGCGCTCCCCTTCGCTGCGAATCTCGGCGAGATACTTCTCGCGTTCGCGCGCAACGAGATCGTCGACGCGGCTAACGATGAGCTTGGCTTCCTCGTGGGCTCGCGCGGCCGCCCCGCGTGCCTCTTCACGATCGGCTTCCATCTTCGCCAAGCGCGCTTCGAGTTCGGCGAGCCGTTGGTTCTGCGCTTCCTGCGCGCTCGCGATCGCCGGCGTCACGGCTTTCTGCCAGATCCAAACCGTAAAGATCGCAAACGCGATGAAGCAAACGACCTGGCTCCAGATCGCAATTAGTTCGTAATTCATCGCTTCAGCTCCGGAACCGCTTGCGCGAGGAGTTGTTCGGCGAGTTGCTCGCGCAGATTCTTGAGATCGCCGGAGAGCGCCTCGACCTCGCGATGAACCTTCTCGTTCGCCGCGTCGATCGTCTCGTTCGCTTTCTTCGAGAACTCTGCGAGGATGCTGACGCCGTCCTCATGCATGCGGGCGCGCTCCCGAGCGATCGCCGCATCGGCCTCACGACGCGCTTCATTGCGCACTTCATCGGCTTCGCGACGAAGCGCATTCGCCTCGCTCTGCGCCTTCTCGTAACCGCCGACGAGCCCATCGAGGTACGCGCGGCGTTGCGCGACGGCCTTCCCGACCGGGCGCAAGAACAGCACGTTCAACAGCGCGAAGAAAATCGCGAAGTTGATGAGCTGGACGACGAACGTGCCGTCGATAGAGAAGAGCATCGGGCGAGGTTTCCTTTAGGGTTCGCTTACTTGGCGCCGGCGAGCAGTGTGGCAACCAACGACGGCACGTTGGCGACGACGAAGAACAGGTAGAGCGCGAGGCCCAGAGCGATAAAGCCGTTCGCTTCGACGAAGCCGACGCCGATGATGAGGAACTGGAAGATGTTCGGGCGCGCTTCGGGCTGGCGGGCGATCGCTTCAACCGCGCGCGAGCTGACGAGACCGTTGCCGATCGTGGTGCCGATGGCAAACGCAGCGGCGACCAGGGAGAAGCCGACGACGGTAGCGGCGGCGATGATGAGTTGAACGTTCACTTAGATGGCCTTTCCAATCGAGTGGTACTAATGCGCCTCGTCCGCGAGGGCGAGCGAGAGATAAACGATCGTCAGCAGTACGAAGACGAATGCCTGGAGGATGCCGACGAGAAAATTGAAGATCTGAACGAAGAACGGGCCGAACGCCGCCGTCAGCGAGAGATCGAAGGCGCCGATTTTGATATGCGATGAAACGATCTGATAAACGACGAGAATGAGCAATTCGCCGATGAGGATATTGAAAAAGAGACGCAAGGCGAGCGTCGTCGGGCGCAGCACCTCTTCGAGCAGATTGATGATGACCATCGGCCAGAACGGCTGCAAGAGATGCTTGTAGAACTTCAGCCCGCTCTTGCGAATGCCGCTGACCTGAATGAGGACGAAGACGAGCACCGCATATGCCGCGGCGGTATTGAGATCGGCGGTCGGCGAGCCGCCGAACGGCAACCCGAACGCCTTGAATGGGAACATACCGAATTCGTTGAGCGCAAAGATAAAGACGACCAGCGCGATCAGGAAGGGAACGAAACCCTCGGCGAGCGGCCCGATCGTGCTGTGCGCAAGATCGGCGAAATAATTAACGATTCCCTCGAAAACGGTTTGACGACGATTGACCTGCGGCGAACGGTAGCTCGCAGCGACCCACCAGAGCAACGGCAACGTGATCGCCATAACGATCCACGTGGTCAATACCGTATCGGAATGCACGGTGCCAAGCACCGGCACCTTCCAAAGAGGATGCTCTCCAATCTGTTCGTGCACGTTCCGTTATCTTCTAGCGTTTCGTTTGCGAGTCGCCTGCGCTTCCGATGACGCGCAGAGCGAATGGGGTGAAAAGTCCGACGATATAGAGCCCGAGCGACCACCACGGACCCTTTGCCGCGAAGGCCACCGCGACCGTACCGAAAACGAGCAAGCGTGCGAAACTACTTAAGACGAACGCCCGCCCTCTTCCGGTCTCGACCAGCCTCCTGGCCGCCTCGGTCAGGAAGTAGAGGTTGAGGATTCCACAGAGATAGCCTACCACGAAGGCCAGCGCCGCGAAGACCGGTGGGCTCACCGCCGCGCCCCTGCTACGGCGTGAAGGCGGCGGGTTCCTCGCCGCCGCGGAAACGCGCGAGGAGCGCGGCGAGAATTCGCTGCGAGGCGGCACCGTCGCCATACGGGTTCGCCGCCCGCGACATGGCGGCGTAATGCGCCGGGTCGTCCAGGAGCGCCGCCGCGCCGGCGAGGATGCGGGCGGGATCGTGCCCGACGAGCTCGAGCGTTCCCGAGGCGAGCCCCTCGGGGCGCTCGGTCTCGTCGCGCATCACGAGCACCGGCTTCCCGAGACAAGGGGCCTCCTCTTGGATACCGCCGGAATCGGTCAGCACGAAATGCGCGGCTCGCACCGCCGCGACCATCTTCGCGTAATCGATCGGCTCGACGAGAATCGCGTCCTCGAGGCCGCCGAGCACCTCGCGAACCACCGGGGCGACGTGCGGCGAGGGGTGGACCGGCCAATAGAGTTGCGGCCGTTGCGGCAGTTCGAGAATCCGGCGCATCGCCTCGGCCATCGCGCGCATATGCGGGTGATTCTCGCGGCGGTGCGCGGTAACGACGATGAGCGGACGCTGCGGATCGACGCGATCGAATTGCGGCGGCATCGGCAGGCTCGGACGATGCGCGACCTCGAGAAAGGCGTCAATCACGGTGTTGCCGGTGACGAAGATGTTGCGCGCGGCGACGCCCTCGGCGAGCAAATTCTCTCGCGCGCGTGCCGTCGGCGAGAAATGGTAGCGCGCGAGCCGCCCGGTGAGGCGGCGATTCATCTCCTCGGGATAGGGCAACCACGGATCGCCGGTGCGCAAGCCCGCTTCGACGTGCCCGACTTCGGCTTTTGCGTAAAAAGCTGCGAGCGCGGCCGCCGTGCTCGTCGTCGTATCTCCGTGCACGAGGACGATCTCCGGCCGCGCGCGCGCCAACACCGGCTCCATGCCTTCGAGCACGCGCGTTGTAATCTGCGTGAGCGTCTGATCGGAGGTCATGATGTCGAGGTCGTAGTCGGGAACGATCGAGAATAACGAGAGCAAATCGTCGAGCATATGTCGATGCTGCGCAGTCACGCAGATCGATGCATCGAAGCGCGGGTCGGCGCGGAGCGCCTCAACGACCGGCGCCATTTTAATGGTGTCGGGGCGCGTTCCGAAGACGCTCACCACGCGTAAGGGTTCGTTCACACAAGCCTTCCCGAATGCGAGATGATCCCGGAGACCAGCAACGCGACGACGCCGAGGACGATGCACACGGCATAGATGAGAAAGACGGCCTGACGCACGCCGAGGCCGAAACGGAAAATTAATTGGTGGTGGAAGTGGCCGCGATCTGCATCGGTAATGCTGCGTCCGTTCGCGGCCCGTCGCACGATGACCGCGGCGGTATCGAGTATCGGCAACGCCAGCACCACCAACGGCACCAGCAAGCTGATCGCAATCGCCGTTTTACTGCCGCCGATAATCGTCACCGTCGCAAACACGTACCCGATAAAGAGCGAGCCCGCGTCCCCGAGAAAGATGCGCGCCGGGTTAAAGTTGTACGGAAGAAAACCGAGTGCGCCGCCCGCGAGCGCGAGCAAGACCAGCGCCACGATAAAATTCCCGTGGAGCGCGGCGATGGCGAAGAGAAAGAGGCTCGAGATCGTGGTGACGCCGGCAAGCAATCCGTCGAGCCCGTCGATGAAATTCATCGCGTTCATCATGCCGACGTACCAGAGCAACGTCAGCGGAATGCTTACCCAGATCGGGAAATCGATCCATGCGTTCGCCGCACCGTGTGCGAACGGATTGTTGATGCCCGAGATCGTGAAACCGTAGAGCATCGAGATCCCCGCGACGATGATCTGCGCGATGAGTTTACTACGGGCACGCATCTGCATGACGTCGTCCCAGAGCCCGACCCCGAGAATCAACAGGCTACCGAAGAGCAAGCCGATGAGATGGTGCGCGATATCGAGTTGGGCGGCGCGCGCATGCGGCGAACCGACCACGAAGCCGAGCACCGCGAAGAGCGCGGTCGCAAAACCGAAGAAGACCGCGACGCCGCCGATCCGCGGGGTCGGCGTCGTGTGCACGCGACGCTCTTCTTCGACACCGTCGATGATTTTGAGGTGCGTCGCCAGGCGGATCACCAGCGGCGCGATCGTCGCCGCGACCGCCGCGGCGATGATGAAGGCCGCGATCTCCGCGAGGATCGGTTTCATCGCTGCACGCTCACGGAGCGAGTTTCCACTGCATCAACGCGACGCCCGCCTCGGCGAGGAGCTCGACGGCAAATGCATCTTCGTAACGCTCTTCGTAGACGATACGTTCGACGCCGGCGCTCACCAACAACTTCGAGCAGCCGATGCACGGTTGGTGCGTACAGTAGACGGTTGCTCCGGCGAGGCTCACGCCGTGAAGCGCGCCCTGCACGACCGCGTTCGCTTCGGCATGCGTTGCGCGCACGCAGTGGTTATCGACCATCGTGCAACCGACGTCGGTGCAGTGCGCGATGCCGCGCGGCGCGCCGTTATACCCGGTGGTGAGAATGCGCTGATCGCGAACGGCGACGCAGCCGACGCTCGCGCGCGGACAGGTCGCGCGCGAGCCGACCGTACGCGCGATCTCCATAAAGTAATCGTCCCAGCTCGGCCGCATTACAACGAACGTGGTGCCACGAAGGTCGGCAGCGAGGTGAGGCTGCCGAAGAGACGATCGCCGGCGTCGCCGAGCCCCGGAACGATATATCCGTGTTCGTTGAGCTCGGCATCGACGGCCCCGACGACGATGCGGACGTCGGGGAAAGCAGCCTGAATCGCCGCTATGCCTTCGGGCGCCGCGATGACGCTCACGAATGTGACTTCGCTCGCTCCGTGCGTTGCGAGCAATCGCAATGCCGCGATTCCGGAGGCGCCCGTCGCGAGCATCGGATCGAGCACGAAGACCCTGCGGCCGTCGAGGCGCGCGGGAATGTTGGCGTAGTACGGCACCGCCTGCAGCGTCTGCGGATCGCGATAGAAGCCGAGATGGGCGACGACGGCATCCTCGACGATCTGCAGGAAGCCCGGAACGAGCCCGAGCCCGGCCCGAAGAATCGGCGCGATAACCGGCGGCTGCGCGATGCGCGCCGCCTTCATCGAGAGCAACGGCGTCTCGACATCGACCTCGCGCGTCGGCAGCGAGCGCGTTGCCTCGTAGGCCAGCAACGCGCCGACGTGCTCGAGCAACACGCGGAAACTGCGCGTCGGGGTATTGCGATCGCGCAGTTGCGCGAGGCGATCCTGCAGTGCCGGGTGATCGACGACAAGGATCGATCGACCGTTCGTACGAGGCTGCACGCAGCTGAACCCTAGGGTACGTCGAAACGGGCGGTGAGTTCGTGAACGCGCGCTCGCAGTTTCTCTTGCTGCGCGCGCGCCTCGATATCGCCGAGTGCATCGCAGATAATCTCGGCGACCTCGCGACATTCCGCGAGCCCGAAGCCTCGCGTGGTGATCGCCGGTGTTCCCACGCGAATTCCGCTGGTCACCATCGGCTTCTGCGGGTCGAACGGAATCGCGTTCTTATTGACGGTAATCGCAATCTCGTCGAGGTAACCTTCGACCGCTTTGCCGGTGAGATTCTTCACCGAGAGATCGACGAGCAGCAAGTGCGTGTCGGTGCCCCCGCCGACCAGGCGCAGCCCGCGTTTGGCGAACACCTCGCCCATCGCGCGCGCGTTGGCGATGACGTTTTGCTGATAGCTGCGGAACTCCGGGCGCTGCGCCTCTCCGAACGCGACCGCCTTAGCCGCGATGGTGTGCATCAACGGACCGCCTTGAATCCCCGGGAAGAGGCTCTTGTCGATCGCGGCCGCGTGCTGCGCTTTACTGAGAATGATGCCGCCGCGCGGGCCACGCAAGGTTTTATGCGTCGTCGAGGTCACGAAATCGGCGAGCGGAACCGGCGACGGGTGCAGGCCGACCGCGACGAGGCCGGCGATGTGCGCCATGTCGACGAGCAGTGTCGCACCGATTTCGTCGGCGATCTCGCGAAAGCGCTCGTAGTGCATCGTGCGCGGATACGCGCTCGCGCCGGCGATCAATAATTTCGGTTTGTGTTCGCGCGCCAGCGCGGCGACCTGATCGAAATCAATCAGCTCGTCTTCTTTGCGCAATCCGTAGGCGATCGCGTTATAGAGCTTCCCGCTGAAACTGACTTTCGTTCCGTGCGTGAGATGGCCGCCGTGAGCGAGCGACATTCCGAGCACGGTGTCGCCCGGTGCGAGCATCGCCATGAAGACCGCCATATTCGCCTGCGCGCCGGAGTGCGGCTGAACGTTGGCGTGCTCGGCGCCGAAGATCGCTTTCACGCGGTCGATCGCGAGCGTCTCGGCGACGTCGACGAATTCGCAGCCCCCGTAGTAGCGTTTCCCGGGGTACCCTTCGGCGTATTTGTTGGTCATGACACAGGCCATCGCTTCGCGCACGGCGGCACTCGCGTAATTTTCCGAGGCGATCAATTCGAGATTGCCGCGCTGGCGGCGTTCTTCGGACGCAATCGAGGCGAAGAGTTCGGGATCCTGTGCGGCGAGCGTGCCGTGTTGAAGCGTCTGCATGATGGGCTTTCTGTGGTTTACGGGTGTGCGGTGCGGGCGTCGTCGACGGCCCCGCGTTCGAGTGCGCGCAGCGTGCGCGTGCGTTGATCGTCAGAGAATTCAAAGAGTTGATCGACACGCGCGGCGTGCCGTCCGCCGTCGAAAGGCGTCGATAGGAAAATATCGAGAATGCGCTCGACCATCTCCCAGCCCGTCAGCCGTTCGGCGAGCGCGAGGACGTTGGCGTTGTTGTGACGGCGGGCCAACTCCGCGGAGTACGGCTCGGCGACCGGTGCGCAGCGCACGCCGGGAACCTTGTTCGCCGCGATCGCAATGCCGATCGAGGAGCCGCAGACCACGATACCGCGCTCGGCCTGCCCGCTTGCAACCGCCTCGGCGACGGCGAAACCGTACTGCGGATAATCGACCGGCGTCGCGTCGTGCGTGCCGAAATCGATAACGCTATGCCCGCGCTCGCGCAAGAGCGCGGCGATGCGGTCTTTATATTCAAATCCGGCGTGGTCGGCGCCGAGTGCGATGGTCACGGCAGAGGGCTCTCCCTTAGGCAGTCGAACTCGCGCGCCGATGAAGATCGCCTGGGCCAGCAGTGCATTCGCAGCCGCTTTCGCGCGTGGCGAATGCACGCAACTCGAGTGGCTCGATGCCTGTGCGCGCAGTGCTCTCTGCGACGGCGTAGCGTTCGACCGAGCGCACTTTCCGCGGACCGATGCAGACTACCTCGCCCAGATCAAGAAGGCGGCGGTCGATCTCCGGGTGACGCCGCTCGCTACGCTCGACGACGGTTTTTTCCTCGCCTCGCGGAGCGAAAAAGAGGAATCTCTTCGCATCGCCCTCGCCGTCGGGGCGCCCCTGCTCGTCGCGCGAGCCCCGAGGATCGCCGCCTGCAGCTATCCCGAATTAGCCGCCGCGCTCGGCGAGGCGACCGGGCTGGCGAAAGCCGCGAACGTCACCATCGCGCTGCGTAACGCACCCGACACCCATGCCGGCAGCGACGCCGATTGCAAGCGCCTGGCGAAGGAAGCCGACTCGGCGTGGCTGCGCTTCGCCCCCGAACCGCTGCGCCTCGACGCCGGGAGCTCGCTCGCAACGCTCGTCGGCAAGAGCGTCGCCCTCCTCCACGATATCGCCGAGGACGCGGCAAAAGCCCTCGCTCTTATCGAGCGCGAGGCGCCGGAATATCACGGGTATCTCGTCCTCGATGCGCGCAGCGGAGCCTGCGGCCTCGGAGAGATCGATTCAGTGACCGCGTCAAGCGTCTTTCGTGCGAGGTGAGAACCTGCTTTCTCGCAGGTGGGTGCGGCCCGGGCGCGGGAGCGACAGGCAGTTGCCCGTCACGCCTTCGTATCCGGAGCTGATGCTCCCTTAGGGTTTTCGTTGGTCCAGCACCTATGGCACGCTGCGCGCAAAACGCAGTCACCACCCCAACCCTAGCACCGGCGTCAAGACTTGACAGATCGCGATTTCGCGTGAACGGATCGCGCTATGATCGCCCCTGCTACCACCTCACCGCCCTACATCCGACACGGCAGCCTCTCGGTCGAACGAAGCCTGAACGCGGCCTACGACGAGGCGAAGCGCTACCTCGGCGCCGATTCGGTCGAGCGCGGGCTTTTCGCGCGACTCGAAGGCTCGACGAGCCGAACGTTTACGTTACGCGCCGACGCACGCAACGACGACCGCTTCGATCCCAACGACGACACGATCTGGTGGGATCCGACCAGCGCGTTGCGCACCACCACCGGCGGGACGCAATCGCCGGCACTCGGTTTAGGGCACGAGATCGACCATGCCGTCGAACGCCCCGCGCGCGAGATGCAACTCGCCGCGCGCTGCGCCGGCCGCTACGACACCGCCGAGGAAGAGCGCGTCATTCGCGGTTCGGAGACGCACGCCGCGCGCACGCTCGGCGAAGCGACGCGCCGCAGTCACGACGGCAGTTGCTTTCGCGTCGCAACGCCGACGCAACGGTAGCGGTGCGCCTCCGTCGCGCCGCACAGATTGTTATCCCGCCGAGGAGACGCCGAACGTTGTCACGCCGAGGAGCCGCCGAAGGCGGCGTATCGAGGCGCAAGCAGCAACACCGTGCGGGCCCTCGATACGCGCTTCGCGCTACTCGGGCGCACCAAATCGATCCGCCTTATCCTCTCCCCAATGCTGCCGAGAATGCCGCGAGGACGCGCGCTTTCGTCTCCGTGCGGTCGACGATCGGCGCGGGATACTGCTCGCCGATAATACATCCCGATTCGCGCTGCACCTGGAGCGGCATCTGCCAGGGCGCGTGCACGTATTTCGTCGGCACCATGCGTAGTGCCGGCAGCATCGCGCGCACGAACGCGCCCTCCGGGTCGAAGCGCTGTCCTTGCAACACCGGGTTGAAGATGCGGAAATACGGCGCGGCGTCGGTTCCGGTTGAAGCCGCCCACTGCCAGCCGCCGTTATTCTGTGCGAGATCGGCATCGGCGAGATGCCGTTCGAAATAGCGCTCGCCCCATTGCCAATGCAGCAGCAGATCTTTCGTGAGAAACGAGGCGACGATCATTCGCAGACGGTTATGCATCCATCCGGTCGTGTTGATCTGTTGCATCGCGGCATCGACGATCGGATACCCGGTACGCCCTTCGCACCACGCCGTGAATGCCGCTCGATCGTCGCGCCACCGAATCGCCGCCGTCTCGGCCACGAATGGAGCGCGTGCGACGTGCGGAAAGTTGCGCAGAATCTGTTGGTAGAAGTCGCGCCAAATCAGCTCCGAGAGCCACACTTCGACGCTCGCGCGCCGTTGCGAACTCGTCCCCTGCATCGCCGCAGACGCGCGCGCGACGCAGGTGCGGATGCCGATCGTTCCGGCACGCAGATCCGGCGAGAGCCGCGAGGTTCCCGCGATTGCGGGCAGATCGCGTTGCACCGCATAGGAATCGCTTGGGCCGCCTTCGGCGAGAAAGCGGTCGAGGCGCGCGCGAGCACTCGCCTCGCTGCAGTCCGGATAGGCTGCCGACGTCGCGAATCCGAACTCGTCGGGCTCGGGAAGCGTGCACGTCGCACCGATTTCGGCGCGCGAGAGCAAACGCTGCGCGCTCGCGCGGTTCGATTGCACCGGCAACCGCGGCGCCAACGCATGCTGGTCGAGCCAACGCCGTTTATACGGCGTGAACACCTTGTAAGGCGCACCGCTCTCGGTGCGCACTTCTTCGGCACCGAAATAGACATGATCGAGCGAAGCGTGCACGGCGATTCCTGCCGCCGCAAGCGCCGCGCGCACGCGCTCGTCGCGCTCGATTGCATCGGGTTCGTAATCTTCGTTGTAATAGATCGCTCCGGCACCGATGCGCGCGGCAAAGGCAGCGAGTTGTTCGGCGAAATCGCCTTCGAGCAGCGCGAGGTCGCTGCCGCGCTCGCGTAATTCGGCGCGAAGCGCCGCGAGCGCCGAGAAGAACGCCTGTACGAGCGGCGCCCCCATACGCTCGCTCCGCAGGAGCACCGGATCGAGTACGAACGCGAGCGCCACCTCATCGCTCGCGCGCGCCGCTTCGGCGAGCGCGACGTTATCGCGCAAACGCAGGTC
>JAJYRI010000037.1 GCA_021794175.1 bacterium | reverse complement strand
ATGCCGAACGGGAGATCGTGGAGCTCGGTCGATTGTCCGGCACCCGAGGCGACGACACGACGCGCGAGCGTGTCGACCGCAGCGCCGACCGAGCCGCCGAGCGATTTCGCTAACGAACGGAGCGCAACGAGCCCGAAGATCTCGCCGCGGTCGAGTTTTAGGGCACGCAGCGAATAGCCGTCGACGAAACGGTAGACGCCGCGTGCGCGATCGTAAAACCACGGGAAATTCGCATCGGCAAGAACGGAGAGATAGCGGCGCAACGAACGCGGGCTGGGAAGCGCACCGTCCTGAGCGATGCGCTCGCGCAACCCATCGAACGAATAGCAGCCCTCGTCGAGCGCGCCGAGAAGGCGCACGAGGAGTACCGACTTCGCGTCGACCCGAGCCACACTAGCCCCGCGAGGAACGGGTGCGCCGATTATGCGTGCGCAGCTTCGGCCGGCGGGGCGGTCGGCGGTTCGACCGACGGGATCTTGCTAAAGCGCAATTTCTCCGCGTTCTCCGGGTCGATATCGGCGAGGATCGTATCGCCGGCGGTGAAATTGCCGCGAATCATCTCCTCGGCGAGTTCGTCCTCTACGAGCCGCTGAATCGCGCGACGCAACGGCCGCGCACCGAACTGCGGATCCCAGCCCTTCTTGGCCAAGACGCCTTTCGCTGCGTCGGTGACGCGGAGGTGCATATCCTGCGCTTTGACCTCGCGCATAACTTTCTCCAGCTCCAAGCCGACGATCTCTTCGATCTGCTCGCGCGTGAGTTGATGGAAGACGACGAGTTCGTCGATGCGATTGAGGAACTCCGGTCGGAACGATTGCTTGACCTCTTCGAGCACTTTGCTCTTCATGCGCTCGTAGGCCTTATTGCCTTCGTCGGCGTCGATCTTCTGCGGCCGGAAACCGATATCGGTCGTCGTCTGCATACCGGTCGCACCGATGTTGCTGGTCATGATAACGACGGCATTTTTGAAGTCGACCTGCCGCCCTTGACTATCGGTCAGACGACCGTCGTCGAGCATCTGCAGCAAGAGGTTAAAGACGTCGGGGTGCGCTTTCTCGATCTCGTCGAGCAAAACGACGGCATAGGGGCGGCGACGCACCGCCTCGGTGAGCTGTCCGCCTTCTTCGTAGCCCACGTATCCCGGAGGTGCTCCGACCAGTCGCGAGACCGAATACTTCTCCATGTACTCCGACATATCGATGCGAATCATCGACTCTTCGTCGTCGAAGAGGAACTCCGCCAGGCTCCGCGCGACCTCGGTCTTGCCGACGCCGGTGGGACCGAGGAAGATGAACGACCCGATCGGCCGATTCGGATTCTTGAGGCCGGCGCGCGAGCGACGGATCGCCCGGGTGATCACCTCGATCGCTTCATCCTGTCCGACGATGCGCTTGTGCAGCGATTCCTTCATCTCCAGGAGCTTTTGCGTCTCGGCTTGCGCGAGGCGACTCACCGGAATCTTCGTCCACGACGAGACGATATGCGCGATATCGGCCTCGGTTACTTCGAGTTTGCCTTCGCTCGCGGCGCGCGCCTCTTTCCAATCGTGTTCGAGCTTGCCGCGTTCGAGACGCAGCCGCTCTTCTTGTTCGCGCAACGCCGTCGCGCGATCGAAATCGTGCGCCTTCACCGCACTCTCGCGGTCGGAGACGATGTTACGAATCTGCGTATCGAGTTCGCGCAGTTCGCGTGGCGGCAATGTCGCCTGCAAGCGCACGCGCGAGCCGGCTTCGTCGATGAGATCGACGGCCTTATCGGGCAAGAAGCGATCGGTGACGTAGCGATCGGAGAGCTTTGCAGCGGCAACGAGCGCCTCATCGGTGATGCGCACCTTATGATGCTGTTCGTACCGTTCGCGCAGCCCCTTGAGGATCTCGACGGTCTCGTCGAGGCTCGGCTCGCCGACCATCACGGGCTGAAAACGACGCTCGAGCGCGCTGTCTTTCTCGATGTACTTGCGGAACTCGTTGAGCGTCGTCGCGCCGATGCATTGCAGCTCCCCGCGCGCGAGCGCCGGTTTGATGATGTTGCTGGCATCGATCGCGCCTTCGGCGGCACCCGCCCCGACGAGCGTGTGCAACTCATCGATAAAGAGGATGATTTCGCCGGCGGCATTGCGGATCTCGTCCATCACGCGTTTCATGCGCTCTTCGAATTCGCCGCGATATTTCGTTCCGGCGACGAGCCCGGCGAGATCGAGCGTGATCACGCGCTTGTCGCGCAGTGGTTCGGGAATCTCGCCCGAGATCACCCGTTGGGCGAGCCCTTCGGCGATCGCCGTTTTACCGACGCCCGGTTCGCCGATGAGCGCCGGATTATTTTTGGTGCGGCGCGAGAGAATTTGAATCACGCGCTCGATCTCGTTCGCCCGACCGATGACCGGATCGAGCTTGCGGTCGCGCGCGAGTTGGGTGAGATCGCGCCCGTAGGTATCGAGCGTCGGCGTTTTGCTCTTGCCCTTGGGAACCGGGGTCTGCGATTCGCTCCCCAGCAGCGAGGTGGTCTGCACGCGCACCTTTGCGGGATCGACCCCGAGATTGGCGAGCACGCGTGCGGCGACGCCTTCGCCCTCGCGAATGAGCCCGAGCAAGAGATGCTCGGTGCCGATGTAGTTATGGTTGAGCTGACGGGCCTCTTCGAACGCGAGCTCGATCACGCGCTTCGCGCGCGGCGTAAAGACCATCTCTTGCTGCATCGATTGCCCGCCGCGCCCGACGATCGCTTCGACCTCTTGGCGAACTTTCGCGAGGTTGACGCCGAGCGATTCGAGCACTTTGGCCGCGAGGCTCTCGCCCTCGGAGATGATGCCGAGCAAGATGTGCTCCGTACCAATATAATTATTGCCGAGACGCTGCGCCTCTTCCTGAGCTAAAACGATACTCCGGCGCGCCCGCTCGGTGAACGGTTCCCACATCGACATCTTTACTCGTCTCCTCTTACTCTCTCCAACCGTAGAACGCGCATAAAGTTTCGCTCGTTACAGCCCGAAGCGCAGGCCGACGAACCCGATGGTGCTGCCCCCATCCCGCGTCGCCTGATAGAGGCGAATCTCCAGCGAGGTAAACGGCGCGATCGACTTGCCGGCAAAGACCGTCAGCACGGGCCCCATGGTGTGGGTGGTGCCGATCGTACCCAGACCGACTCCGCCCCCGAAATAGGCGCCGCCGAAGCCGCCGCCGGTGAAACCGCGCATCTCGGCGGTCAAAGCGAAACCACCGTTTTTGGTCAGCGGCACCGCGAGGCTCCCTTGAAAATCGATCGGCAGCAGCGGAATCGACGGCCCGCTACTCAGGATCGCCATTCCCCCGGTCGAGCTCGGCTGGCTGGTGACGGCCAGCCCCCCGGCAACCGACGCGCCCGCAAGCGCGACCCCCGGAGCGAGCGCAAGGAGGAAGGTGATGATGGAGAGCAATCCCGTACGGCGCATAGACACATCGGCACCCTACGGCGCGTAGGTTCCGAAAGCCTATCGCAGCGTTTGTAAAGTAGAAAGAGCAGCCCATGCCAACCGTCGACCAAGTCCGCGAAGCACTCGCCGAGGTCAAAGATCCGGAACTCAACCTGGGAATTATCGAATTGGGATTGCTCTACGACGTCACCGTCGAAGGCGCGAATGGCGAGCACGTAACCGTGACGATGACGTTGACCTCGCCGATGTGCCCGGTCGGTCCGCTCTTCAAGCAATCGGTCGAAGATCGAACGAAGGCGGTCGAAGGCGTCGAAAGCGTCAAAGTCGAGATCACCTTCTCCCCACCGTGGGATCCTAAAACCATGGCGAGCGACGATGTGAAGGTCGCCCTTGGCATCTGGTAAACGGATCGGTGAGATCGGTGCGCCGAAAAGCCGCGCCGAGATCGCCGTCTCCGCCGCGCTACGTTTTCGCATAGCGCGCATTCAAGCTGGGGCAGGCTGGGGGAAAAGCACCGCCGCGCGAGCGGCCTGCGCCGCTCACCCGGTTCGTTGGATCGAGGTTCGCGATGCACCGGCCGAGAGCGGAGCGCTCGCTTTTTTGCTCGCCGATGCCTTCGAACTCTCGCGCGTGGCGCTCGCCAAGCTGTTGAAGGAGGCGCGCAGCGACGAGAGCGTGCGTGCGCTCGTCGACTGGTTCTGCGCCCACCGCCTCGATCTCGAACCGCTGCTCGCAATCGACGACCTCCATCTGCTCGTCGACGACCAACTCTCGATGGCGTTGCTCGCGGCGCTGATCGAACGGCTGCACGAAGCACGCTGGCTCTTGATCTCGCGGCGCGCTCTGCCGCTGCCGTGGGGAAACTGGCTCGCCGCCGGCGACGCATCGCTCGCCGTCGCCGCCGACGACCTCGCTTTGGAGCCGGCCGAGGCACGCGCGCTGCTCGCCGAACGCGCCCCGCAGCTCGACGAGGGCGCGATTCGCGCGGCGCTCTCGCTCGCCGACGGGTGGCCGATCGTCCTGCGCTTCGCCCAGCGCGCCGCCGAACGCGCGGGCGACTTGATCGCGCTGCAAGCGATGACGCGGGAGATGGCCTTCGCCTACCTCGCCGAGCAGTTTGCCAGCGAATCGCCGCCGCAGTGGCGCGAACTCGCACTGATCGCCGCATTCGCCCGCTGGATCGACGCCGAGTTCCTCGAGCGCTGCGGCATCGCCGACCCGCATGCGGCGCTCCGCTGGCTACGGGAGTCCGCCTTCCCGATTCACGACGCACCGACGCGCGTCAGCCTCCACGACCTCGCGACCGAGGCGATCGTCCGCTCGGCGACGCCGCAGGAGCGGACGGCGATTCTTTCGCGCGTCGTCGCGGCGCTCGCCGCATGCGGACGCACCGGCGAGGCGCTCGACCTCGCGCGCACCTACGCGCCGGAGCGGATCGATGCGCTGCTGGCGCGGGAGGGCTTCGCGTTGCTCGACGCCGGGCGCTGGGAGAGCGTCGAACAGGCGTTGCACGCCGTCTCGCTGGAACGGCGCCGCGGAGAGCCGATGTTGCTGGGCGTCCGCGCCGCGCTCGAGGCGTTTCACGGCAACGTCGATCGCTCCGAACAGCTCTACCTCGCCGCGATCCGGGCTTGCCGCGATCCCGAGCTCCATTCCGCGCTCTCGCGACGCCTGAGCCTGCTCTATATTAACCTCGCGCGCCCGGAGGCGCTCGCAGCGATCGCCCCGGCGGTCGACGAGGGCAGCGCGATGAGCCGCGCCGACGCACGCAGCATCCACGCCCTCGCGCTCGTCGTCACCGGGAATCTCGAGAACGCGTGGGACGAAGTCCGCGCCGCACTCGAAGAGGTCAGCGTCGATGGCGAGGAAGATCTCGTCGCCCGCGTCTCGATGCGCGCGGCCTGGGTCGCGTTCCACTGCGACCGACCCGCCGACGCCGAACGCATTGCGATCGACACCCTTCGTCGAGCCCAACAGCTAGGCGATTCCGCTCTTGAAGCGCACCTATACAGTATCCTTTGCTCCCTAACGACAATATTTCGCGACGATTTTACGCTCGGGCGTTCATACGCCGAGGAAATGGCATCGGCCGCCCTACGTATCGGGGATAGACAATTATTAGCGTATGCTCGTCGCGTGCAATTTACAATCGACGTCGAGCAAGGAGACGAAGAGAGGGCTGCGCGCACGCTTCAAACCATAGAAGTTGGCGGTCAAGCCTATCGCAACGATTATTTCTTTGCGTATTCACATGCGATTTTTCGGGGGTGGGAGCGCCGCTATAAGGACGCCGCTCTTGGCCTAATTGCCGCGGAGCAGGTCGTCGAGGATCAATTTGAATTGCGTAGCACTCGGGCCGCGATAGCCCTTTTCCTTGCTATGGCAAACGAACGCGACGAGGCACTTGCTTATATCGTAAAGTCACGCATCGGCGTCGTTCCGAAAACAGCCCTGGCTAAGAATCTCGATGTCGCAGCCAGAACGCACCTCGGACTCACCGAAATATTTCTTGGTCGCCCCAGCCTCGCAAACCGCCACATACCGAAACGCGCTGAACGCCCATGGGATGCGGCCCTATGCCAAGCCGCGAAGGAGTTGGCAACTCCCTCCTCTGATGAGGCAGTAAGGTCTGCAATTCAACGATTACGGGCAGCCGGCCGCGTGGGATTTGCTCGGCTTCTCGACGGAGCTCTCGAACACGTAACAAGCAAAACGGCCCGCGGGACGCTGACTAGGGCGGAGCTTTCAATACTACAAGGCTTGGCGAACGGGAAGACGCCGAAAAATCTTGCAGATGAAAGCGGCCGTAGCCTTGAGACGATTCGGTCCCACACTCACGCAATATTTCGGAAACTTCAGGCAAAGAATAGGCAAGAGGCAATCCTCTTCGCTACCCGGATCGGCTTGATTCGCTAAAAAAAGACCATGTAACGATCTCACTAATTTGGGTGATAGATAGACCGCGCCGGAACGCCTACGATGAAGTCGTTCACTTTCACCGTAGCTAATTAAGAGGGAGACTTCCATGGTCACCGCAGCCGTCATCACCATTATCGTCGCAGCCATTTTCCCCCCGACCGTCGGTTAATTTAGGCGCACGAACGTGATCGCCCATCGCCCGCCCGTTCTTCGGGAGCGTTATCCCGACCTCACCGTTGCCTTCCACGACCTGGGAGAGCGCGTGAAGAGCGTTGCGCGCGATGGGAACGATTCCAGCGTCCTTTCGTGGGTGGCGCGCGAAACGCACGCTGCCTCACGCCCCGATATCGCCCATCTTCTCGATGCCGCGATCTCCGATTATCTTCGTAGCGTCGCTCCGCACGGCCGATCGCTCGTCACGCGACGGCTCGACCATCTGCGGAGCGTCGTCGATTCACAACTTCGAGAGATCGAAGCGCGTCGCGCCTCGTCAGAGAGCAACTACATCGATGGAATGATCTCGGCGCTTGCGATTCTCCATCCGCAACTCGCCGCACATTCCACGGCGGTCGGATCGCTCGCCATGCGCATCGCCTTGGCGATGGGCTGCAACAGCGATATCGCGCGCGATTGCGCGAACGTCGGCCGCCTCCACGATCTCGGCAAGATTCGTCTGCCGAAAAACATTCTCGACGGTACCGTGCTACCCCCCCAGAAGCACGGTATCGTCGAGAATCACGTCCGCGATAGCCAGGAGATCGTCGCACGAGATGCTCTCCTGGCGCGGTTCGCCTCTGCCGTGCGTTCGCATCACGAACGCGTCGACGGTTCGGGTTACCCGGATCGACTTGTCGGGCACGAGATCCCCTTCGAGGCGCGCGTCGTCGCCGTCGCCGATGTCTTCCACGCGATGACATCCCCGCGCGCCTACGCACCGACGTATGAAGCAGCCGAGGTTCTCGCGTACATCGAAGAGCAGCGCGGCAAACTCTTCGACGCCGATGTCGTCGATGCGCTACGCGCGACGCTCGGCGCCGCAAAATGCGCGGCTGCGTGATCGAGATGGCGGAAATGGAGGGACTCACCCACACCGCACGAGCCTGTGCGGCGCACCTCCGGCACCTCGTCGCTACGATACCGCGACGCTCGCAAGATATTCACGTCGACGACTGCCTGACGCTCGTCAATGATTTCTTCGAAACCTTCGCCCGCCTACGCGACGAAGAGGAACGCATTAGCGCGAGCCTTCGCCTGACCCCGATGTGGCGCTCCCACCTCGGCGAGAGCGACGATCTGCACCGCACGATTTTGCGAGCGCTCCCGAGCTGGCAGCGCGACGTCCTCGTTCGACAGCCTTTTGCGTTCGTCGAATCCTGGCGCCGCGTCACGCCGCAGATTCTCACCTTCTTGGAGACCTGCGATGCGCTCTACGTGATCGTCGACCGTCTCTTCGCTCATCAGCGTTCGCGCGAACCCGCCGGCATCGCCTAGAATCCACGCGTTCGCACGGGTGAGTGTAGCAATCGCCGTACTCACCCGTGCGTTCCTGTTTCGCTCTGCGGTGGATCCAAAGCGTGGCGGCCACGTACGTACACGCCCGATACGCCGAGCGAGCAGGAAACTTACCTCTACTTGCCGCCCTTGCGAAGGCTTGCAAGCGCTGCCTGAAACTGATTCCGGTGCGTCGCTTCATCCTTGCCGATCGCGGTGAAAATTGCCGCGACATGGAGGTCGCCGGCAGAACGTGCGCGAGCCGCCATCTCCGGATACATCTTCGTCGTCTCGTAGTTCTCGCCGTCGATCGAATTTTGAAGATTTGCCGCGGTGCTCCGCACGAGCCCGTACTGGTGCGCGTGCGTCGCAAAATGCGACTTCAACTCGACATTGGCGGTGTTCTCGAAGAGAGCAGCGATCTTCGGGTATCCCTGCGCGCGCGCTTCTTCGGCGAATGCCGTATACTTGGCGTAGGCAAACGCCTCGCCTTGCATCGCCGTCATGAGATCTTTCTGGGTGGACTGTTGTAACTGCGCCCCATAAGCGACGCCGCCGAGAAAGAGCGCCCCGCCTAACACCGCCGAGAGAATGCTTCGTGAGTTCCGGATTTTCATGGTTCTCTCCCTATCGAAAACACGCAAAATACTGCTCTTGCGCTATCCTATTGGGCTCCGGAGACGAACGCGAGAATTTACGGAGAGGATTCCGAGAATTGTCGCAGCCGACGGCGCGCTACACGTCGCTGAAGGGCGCCGGGACGATCGCGAACGCCGCATCGCCGTGCGCGATGAGACGCCCCTTTGCGTCGGTGAGCTCGGCGCGCGCGGTCGCATGGCTACGCCCGCAGTGAAGTACCTGAGCGAGCGCACGAACCTCGCTCCCGTCGGCGAGCAGCGGGCGCACGAAGTGCGTCGTGAGGGTCGTCGTGGTCGCGATCTTGGTGCGCTCGAGGTGGGCGATGACCGCGAGCGTCATTGCCGAATCCAACAGCGTCGCCAGAACGCCGCCGTGAATCACGCCCGCCGGGTTGAGCATCCACTCGCGCAGCGGCATCGCGAAGGTCATCGATGCGCGGCTCGCCTCGACCGGGCGCAGTTCGAGCGTCGCACCGAAAGCCGGCGCCGGAAGCCGCCCCTCGATCATTCCCTGCATCCAGGCGAGGTGGCTCTCCTCACGCCCCATCGCCGCGACGAGCTCCGCCGGGTCGCCCCAGGTATAGGTGCGTTCTCGATTCATAGTCGGGCCTATTCGGCCTCGCGCAGAGGGGGCACCCGCCGAGCGCGCAAAGCCCATCGGCGATGAAGACGACGCAGGAGAAATATGCCGAGCTCGCGCGCCGACGGGCGCTCTCGCTCGAACCGACCGGGCCGGAGGGCATCGAGCGCCAACATGCGCGCGGAAAACGCAGCGCGCGCGAACGTGTCGAGGCGCTCGTCGATCCGCAGAGTTTTCACGAACTCGATGCCTTCGTCACCCATCGCACGACCGCGTTCGGCCTCGACGACCGCGAGTTTCTCGGCGACGGCGTCATCACCGGCCATGCGACGATCGCCGGACGCCCGGTCTTCCTCTTCTCGCAAGATTTCAGCGTGCTCGGGGGCTCGCTCGGCGAAGCGTTCGCCGAAAAGATCTGTAAAGTTATGGATCTCGCCGTGAGAACCGGCGCGCCGATGATCGGCATCAACGATTCCGGCGGTGCGCGCATTCAAGAAGGCGTCGTTTCGCTTGGCGGCTACGCGGAGATTTTCTGGCGGAACGTCCAGGCCAGCGGCGTCATTCCGCAACTCAGCCTCATCGCCGGCCCCTGCGCCGGCGGCGCGGTCTATTCGCCGGCGATCACCGATTTCACGATCATGACGCAGGGCATCTCGCAGATGTTCATCACCGGGCCCGAGATTATTAAGACCGTCACCGGCGAGGAGGTCACGTTCGAAGAACTCGGTGGAGCAACCGCGCACGCACGGAAGAGCGGCGTCGCCCATCTCGTCGCCGCCGACGAAGAGGATCTCGTCGCGCAGACCCACGAGTTGCTTTCCTATCTCCCGCAAAACAATCTTGAAGATCCGCCGCGCTTCGAAAGCGACGACGACCCGCAACGCGAGGCGCCGGAGCTCGACGCATTGATCCCCGATTCCCCGAATAAGCCCTACGACATGCACGACGTGCTTCGCGCCGTTCTCGACGACGGTATCTTCTTCGAAATCCAGCCCGAATACGCGCGCAACATCATCGTCGGTTTCGGGCGTATCGACGGGCGCAGCATCGGCATCGTCGCCAATCAACCGAACGTTCTCGCCGGCGTCCTCGATATAAAATCGTCGATTAAAGCCGCTCGTTTCGTGCGTACCTGCGACGCTTTCAACATCCCGTTGCTCACCTTCGAAGACGTACCCGGCTTTCTTCCCGGCACCGAACAAGAGTACGGCGGCATCATCCTCCACGGTGCGAAGTTGCTCTACGCGTACGCCGAGGCGACCGTGCCGAAGATCACCGTCATCACGCGCAAAGCCTACGGCGGTGCCTACGACGTGATGGCGAGCAAACATATCCGCGCCGATATCAATCTCGCGTGGCCGACGGCGGAGATTGCCGTGATGGGCGCCGAGGGCGCGGTGAAAACCATTTTCCGTCGCGAGATCGCGGCGGCAAGCGATCCCGCCGCGAAGATGGCGGAGTACATCGAAGAATATACCGATCGTTTCGCCAACCCGTATATCGCCGCGCAGCGTGGGTATATCGACGACGTTATCGAGGCGCGCTCGACGCGTCGCGCCGTCGCCGCAGCACTAACGATGCTCGAGAACAAGCGCGTCGAGCGGCCGAAACGCAAACACGGGAATATCCCACTCTAGCTTTTACCGCACGAACGGGCGAAAAGCGCGGGCCCGAGGTTTCAGCTCCCGGCAAAGGGGGTATCATCGAATCCTCTTGATCAAGCAAACGCACCGTCCCGTTGACGAGGCCATCGAGTCGATCGCCGAACTCGAGCGGCGCGCAGAAGATGACGTCTCGGGACACCAGCGCTGGATCGAACGCGTTACCCAACGTATCGGTCAACCGCGCATGGTCTACCTTATTTTCGCCTTCGTCGCCCTCTGGGTGGCGACGAACACCTTCTTCTATTTCGATCATCGCGGAACGCTCGATCCACCGCCGTTCTACGGACTTCAGGGGATCGTGAGCCTCACGGCGCTGCTCATGACGGTACTGATCCTCACGACCGAGCACCGCGTTTCGCAGATCGCGATCCTGCGTAACCGACTCGACCTGCAGATCAATTTGCTGACCGAACGTAAGGTCGCCAAAATCATCGATATGCTCGACGAGATGCGGCGCGACAGTCCATCGATTCCGACCCATAACGACCCCGAGGTGCGCGAACTTCGCGAGCGGATGGATCCCCAGGAGGTTCTCGAGGCGATGGAGTCGCCGGCGATTATGGATCCTGATTCCGAGTGATCGGCGCTTCTCGCGGCGATCGCGATTGCACGCTTACTGCAACGCGACGAGCTCGGCGAGCGCAGCGTGGCGACGAGCGGCGTGAAACTCGATCACGCGGTATTCGCTGACCCCTTCGCGCACGAACGGATCCTCGGCGAGCATCGCATCGAGTCGTTCGCGCGGCATCGTATTGGCAATGATGACCCCGCCCTCGCGCGGCTCCATCGGCCCCGAAACGATCAGATCGCCCGACGCGTAATACCGGTCGAGAAACGCGCGATGCGCGACGACGTGCCGATCGACTTCGGCGAGCGGCTTTGTGTAGCGCGAGAGCAATAAATACATGCATGGGCTTTTCGTCGCCGGAGCGCCGCTGCCATTCCCAGAGGCCTCGACGCGGTCGTAGCGAACCGCGCCCCAAATGAGCACGCGTAAAGGTTTTATCGCCGTCGGAACTGCATTGGCGGCGCTCGCCCCACTTTTTGAAGCCCCGCTCGCCGCTTCGGCCGCTTCGGCCGCTCCGGTCCTCCCGTCGCCGGGAACGAGCTCGTCGCTGACGTTCGATCTCGCTGCATTCGATGCGATGCTCGGCGCCCCGGCCACTCACCGCAATCTCTTCGCCTCGAAGTTGGTATCGGACGGCGATGTCATCGACGCGATCGGCAACACGATGAGCGCGTATCGCCTCGTCGGCATCTCCTTTCCGACGATCTTCCCGGTCGCGGTGCTCTATCACGTCGGCATCGCGCTTGCATTCGACGATGCGATCTGGAACGAGATCCTCATCCCGGCGATAGCGCGACTCCCAATATGGATTCGCTCCGCTCTCCCCGCCGCGCCGAAGCCGGGCTCGGGGAATCCGGCGCGCCACCCGGCGCCCGGTGCGAGCGCCGACGATCTCTCCTCGATCGACGCGCTGCTCGCGCAGACGCGCTTGCAATTCTGCGTCTGCAACAACGCGCTCTACGGGTTTTCGACGAATCTCGCCGGAATCGTCGACGAATCGCCGGGGACGCTCTACGATCGCCTCATCAAGGGCCTCGTGCCGCGCGCGACGGTCGTCCCCGCCGGCGTTTGGGCGGTCCATGCGGTCCAGGAGCGCGGCTTCACGCTGCTGCAAACGTCGCTCTAGCAGGCCGCGTACCGCGGCGGCAGGGAGAAGCCGCGGCTCCCTGCTATCTATCGACTTGTGAAACTTCTTGAAGGCAAGCGCGCCCTCATTACGGGTGTCGCGAATCGTTGGTCGATCGCTACCGGCATCGCGCGCAAAATGCACGAACACGGAGCGCAGCTCGCATTTTCGTACCAGGGCGAACGCGTCCGCGACGAAGTCGCCAAACTCGCCGCCGAACTCGGCGGCGGCCCGGTGCTCCCCTGCGACGTCGGCGACCACGCATCGATCGCCGCGATGAGCGAGGCCCTGGCCCGCGATTTCGGCTCGCTTGATATTCTCGTACATTCGATCGCTTACGCGAATAAAGAAGACCTCGTTGGGAAAGTCTACGATACCACCCGTGAAGGCTTCGCACTCTCGCTCGACGTCTCGGCATACTCGTTGATCGCTTTGGTGCAGGCGTTACGCGATCGCCTCAACGACGGCGCTTCGATTATGGCGATGACCTACCTCGGTGCAACGCAGATCGTTCCGAATTATAATCTGATGGGGATCGCGAAAGCGGCGCTGGAGGCCTCGATCCGTTATCTTGCCTTCGATCTCGGCGATCGAAGTATCCGCGTCAACGGCATCTCTGCCGGTCCGATTAAGACCGCGAGCGCGCGCCAGGTCGGTGGGTTCACGACAATGCTCGATGTCGTCGCCGCAACCGCGCCGTTGCGTCGGAACGTCACGATCGAAGATGTCGGCAACACGGCGGTCTATCTCGCCTCACCGCTCGCAGCGGCGATCACCGGCGACATTCATTTCGTCGACGCCGGTTTTCATGCGATGGGCATGTATCCGCCGCCGGAAAAACCGGCGTGATCGCACCCGCTCCAACCGAGGAAGAGGCGGCAGCGATCTTCGCCGCGCTCGCGCAACGCCCGACCGCGCCCGCGCGCGCCGAGCGCCCGCTTTCGTCGTGGCGCCTCGCGGCGCGCGATCCGGAGCTGACGTTCGACGATATCCGCGCCCGCACGCGTAGGCCCGGTGTTCTCTAAAGTCCTCGTCGCCAATCGGGGCGAAATTGCGATTCGCGTGCTGCGCACGTTGCGCGAGATGGGCATCTGCGGCGTCGCCGTCTATTCCGAACCCGATCGCGATGCGCTCCACGTCGGCATCGCGGACGAAGCATACTTTCTCGGCGGTGCGGCGCCCGCGCAGAGTTATCTCAACGCCGACGCGCTTCTCGATATCGCGCTGCGCAGCGGCGCCGAGGCGATTCACCCCGGCTACGGATTTTTTGCCGAAAACGCGGGCTTCGCACGCCGCGTTATCGCCGCAGGGCTCACCTGGATCGGCCCGCACCCCGATGCAATCGACGCGATGGGCGATAAATTACGCGCGCGCGCGGCGATGGCGAAAGCGAAGGTGCCGTTCGTCCCCGGCGGTACCGAACCGCTCGCCGATCTCGCAGCGGTCCGCGACGCCGTCGAGCGCTTCGGCCTTCCGCTCGCGCTCAAGGCCTCGGGCGGCGGAGGCGGCAAGGGCTTAAAGATCGTCCGCAGCATCGATGATATCGAGAGCGCCTTCGCGACGGCGGTGCGCGAGGCAGAGGCGTACTTCAAGAACCCGGTCGTCTATGCCGAGCGCTATCTCGACAATCCGAAACATGTCGAACTCCAGATCCTCGCCGACAAACACGGCACCGTGCTTCATGTCGGCGACCGCGATTGTTCGTTGCAACGCCGTCACCAGAAACTCTGGGAAGAGGCGCCTGCGCAGATCTCGAATCGCGCACGCGAAGCGATGCGCGCCGCCGGCATGCGCGCGGCGCGCGCGATCGGTTACGATTCCGTCGGTACGATCGAGTGCCTCGTCGTCGGCGACGATTTTTATTTCCTCGAAATGAATACGCGCATTCAGGTCGAGCATACGGTTACCGAAGAGATCGCCGGCATCGATCTCGTCCGTGAAATGATCCGCGTCGCAGCCGGGGAGCCGCTCGGCTATACCCAGGAGCAGCTGCATTTTCGCGGCGCCGCAATCGAAGGGCGCGTCAACGCCGAAGACCCGATACAGAACTTTCGTCCGGCGCCCGGCACGATCGACCGCTACCGCGAACCCGGTGGGCTCGGTATTCGCATCGATTCGGCGGCCCACGTCGGCATGACGATCTCGCCCGATTACGACTCCATGGTCGCCAAGCTCATCGTCTGGGCTCCGACGCGCGAGCAGGCGCTCGCGCGCATGAAACGTGCGACCGGCGAATACGTCGTCGGCGGCCTGCCGACCACGTTACCGCTCCTGCACGCGCTCTGCGATGCACCGATGGTCGTCGATGCGAGTTACGGCACCGCGAGCCTCGAGCCGTTTACCGAACGGTGGGCGGAGAACGCGACGCCCTTCCCCGCGACGCCGCAGCCCGCTGCGCCGGCGAACGATCCCGAGACGGTGCGAGTCGAGGTCAACGGCAAACTCTTCCGCGTGCGGCTCGTCGACGGAGCCGCGCCCGTACGCACGCAGGGCCGGCGTCCGCCGGTCTCGCGCAACCAACCGCGGCGCAGCCACGCCCACGACGGCGCCGAGATCCTCTCGCCGATGCATGGCGTAGTGATCGAATTGCGCGTTGCGCGCGGCGATGAAGTCGCCGAGGGCGATGTCGTCGCCGTCATCGAAGCGATGAAGATGATGAACGAAATTCGCGCCCATCGTGCCGGGCGTGTCGCCGAGCTTCACGTTGAAGCCGGCGGCACGGTCGAGGCCGACCGGCCGATTCTGACGCTGGCATGAACGCGGCAATAGATGGCACGCTCGATCAACGCTAGCGGTATTCCGCTAAAACCGTTCTACGACGCGCCCGAGGGCACGGCGCACGATCTCGGAGCGCCGGGAGCGTTCCCGTTCGGTCGCGCGACCCGCGCCGATCAATATCGCGGACGCCTCTGGACGATGCGGCAGTATGCCGGTTTTGCGACGGCGGCGGAATCGAACGAGCGCTATCGCTACCTGCTTGCACGCGGGCAAACGGGGCTCTCGGTTGCCTTCGATCTGCCGACACAACTCGGTTACGATTCCGACGCAAGCGTTGCCCGTGGCGAGGTCGGCAAGGTCGGCGTTGCTATCGACACCATCGAAGATATGGAGACCCTGCTGCGCGACATTCCGCTCGCCGAGGTCACGATCTCGATGACGATTAACGCGCCGGCCTCCATCCTGTTGGCGATGCTGCTCGCGGTCGCGCGGCGACGCGGCATTCCCTTCGATCGGCTCGGCGGAACCATCCAGAACGACGTCCTCAAAGAATATGCCGCCCGCGGCACCTATATCTACCCGCCGAAATCCTCGATGCGTTTGGTCACCGACGTCATGGCCTATTGCGCGCGCGAGGTGCCGCAGTGGAACACGATCTCGATTAGCGGTTATCACATTCGCGAAGCCGGGTCGACCGCGGTCGAAGAGATCGCTTTTACGCTCGCGAACGCGAAAGCGTATCTGCAAGCCGCGCGCGATGCCGGCATCGACCTCGACAGCATCGCCCCGCGTCTCTCCTTCTTCTGGAACGCACACAACGACTTCTTCGAAGAAATTGCGAAGTTTCGCGCGGCGCGCTATCTCTGGGCGCATATTACCCGCGACGAATTCGGTTGCCGGGATCCGCGTTCGCAGATGTTGCGCTTCCACACACAGACCGCCGGCTCCACGCTGACGGCCCAAGAGCCGGAGAATAACGTCGTTCGCGTGACGCTCCAAGCGCTTGCCGCCGTTCTCGGCGGAACGCAGTCGCTGCATACCAACGGACAAGACGAAGCGCTCGCGCTGCCGACCGCTCGCAGCGCGAAGATCGCCCTGCGCACGCAACAGATCATCGGCTACGAAAGCGGCGTCGCCGACGTCGTCGATCCGCTCGCCGGTTCCTACTACGTCGAGACGCTCACGAACGAACTGATCGAGGCGGCGCGCGCGACGATCGCCGAGATCGATGCGCTCGGCGGAAGTATCGCGGCGATCGAGAGCGGCTGGATGCAGAGCCGCATCGGCGATTCCGCTTATCTCGCACAACAGGCGATCGAACGCAAAGAAACGATCGTCGTCGGCGTCAACGCCTTCGCCGATGCCGAGAGCCATGCCGAGACGCCGACGCTCCAACGCATCGACGAACGCGTCGAGCGCGAGCAGGTCGAACGCCTCGAACGTTTCCGCTCCAGCCGCGACGGCGGTGCGGTTACGGCGCGGCTCACCGCGGTACGCGCTGCCGCCGCGGGTAGCGAAAATCTGTTGCCGCACTTCGTCGAGGCAGTCGATGCCGGAGCGACGCTCGGGGAGATCTGCGACGTCCTGCGCGAGGTTTTCGGTACCTACCACGCCCGGGAGAGCCTTGCTTGAAAATCGACCATATCGCCATCGTCGTCGCCGATCTCGAGGCGACGCTGGCAATCTACACACAGAGCCTGGGGTTCCGGCAGATCTATCGCGAGACGATCGCCGACCAAGGGGTCGAAGCGGTCGGGCTCGAGGCGGGTGAATCGACCATCGAGTTGCTGCGCCCGCTCGACGAGCGATCGCCGATCGCGCGCTTTCGCGGGGATGCGGCCGGCAAACTCCACCACACCGCCTATCGCGTCGAGGATCTGCCCGCCGAGATCGCCGCCCTGCGCTCGCGCGGCATCCGGATGATCGACGAGAAGCCGCGGAAGGGGGCGCACGGCAACCTCATCGCCTTCATCCATCCGGCCTCGACCGCAGGCGTGCTGATCGAGCTCTGCCAGAAGGAACGCCCGGCGTAACGCTCCTGCACTTCTCGACTTCTTCACACGCTCTCCCTATCTCGGCGATACCATCGGTTCAACAACGCCGCCCGAAGGAGAGCCCATGTTCAACGTCACCCGGATCCTCTGCGACCTCGAGCAGCCGATGGACGGCCACCGCTACGGACGCGGTCACGACGCCGAGAAGAGCGCTCGCGGACGCCGCCCGGTCGTCGTCTGGAACGTCACGAGAACCTGTAACCTGCGTTGCGTGCATTGCTATAGCGACTCCGAGGCGAAGCATTACGACGGGGAGCTGAACCACGAAGAGGCGCTCAAACTCGTCGACGATCTCGCCGAATACGGCGTCCCGGCGCTGCTGCTCTCCGGCGGCGAGCCGCTCGCGCGCCCGGATCTCTTCGAGATCGCCAAATACGCCCGCAAAAAAGGGCTCAAGCTCACGCTCTCGACCAACGGCACCCTCATCGATCGCAAGCGCGCGGAGGCAATTAAAGAGACCGGCTTCACCTACGTCGGCATCTCCTTCGACGGCATGGGCGCGACCAACGATCTCTTCCGCGGCCGTCCGGGAGCCTTCGAGCGGGCGAACCAAGCGATCCGCGAACTGCGCGCGGTCGGGCAGAAAGTCGGTCTGCGCCTAACGCTCACGCCGCAGACGATCGCCGATCTCGACGAGATCTTCGATTTCATCGAACGCGAAGGGATCGAGCGCGCGTGCTTCTATCACCTCGTTCCCGCGGGGCGTGGGCGCGCGGCGACCACGCTCGATTTAGATGCGGCGCGCGGTGCGGTAAGCCGTATTTTCGAGCGTACCCTCGATCTCGCACAGCGCGGCGACCCGCGCGAGATTCTCACCGTCGACAACCATGCCGACGCGCCGTTCGCCTACCTCACCCTCGCCGCCGCATCGCCGCAACGCGCAGCAAAAGCGCGCGAGATGCTGCTTTGGAACGGCGGCGCGAGCCATTCGACCGGGCGCGGTATCGGCAATATCGATTTCTATGGCAACGTGCACCCCGACCAATTCATGCAGCAGATCACGCTCGGCAACGTGCGCGAGCGCAAATTCAGCGAGATTTGGGAGGACGAGAGCATCGCGACGCTCGCCGAACTGCGCGACCGCTCGGCGAAGGTCAGCGGGCGCTGCGCGACCTGCAACTTCTTCGACCTCTGCGGCGGCGGCTTCCGCGCACGATCGCTCGGCATGACCGGCGACATGTGGGGCTCCGACCCCGGTTGCTATCTCACCGACGAAGAGATCGCACGGAGCGCCTAGCGCGTAGCGCTTCGCGGAATATCGGGCGCGAGCGCCGGCTCGATCTCGCACTCGAACGTTCGATCCCACGGCAGCGTGATGCGGAGCGCGGCGATGTGTTCGCGCGGAGCGAGCGCGGCGAGCAGCCCCGGTGCGTACTGCCAGAGCGCGGCACTCGCGAGCCGTTGGGTGCGCGCGGCGACCGCGGGCAAAAGATAGGTGTGATCGACGATACCCTCGAGCGCGAGCGTGCGTTCGAGATCGGGGCGCACCAATGCGTGAAAATAGACGTCGTCGAGAATACGATCGAAGGTAAAAGTAAGATGGGCGTTTCGATTGTAGCTGCCCAAACGGCGCCCGGCTCCGGCGGCGACCGCCTCGGCGAGCGCCGTTCCGACGCTGTTCGCATCGGTGTTCCAAGAAGCGTAGGCATCGAGGCGCGCCGCCAGCCCGTCGCGCAACAACCGCTGCATGAACGATAGCTCGGCATCGTCGTTTCCGTCGAGAAAGGTCAGATCGACCAACGCAACGCGCCGTTCGTGCGCGAGCGCGCCGCGCATCGAGGCGAGAAAACGACGATCCTCCCCGGTCGTCGTATGCGGTACGCGCACGGCGAGGACGATATCGGGGCGCCGCGTTACCTCGCGGCCGCCGACGAGGCGAACGAGCGAGGTGATGGTCGCGCCGATCGGCTCGAATTCAAGCGGATCTTGCACCAGCGCGCCGGACGGCGTCGAATAGCGCACGGCGATACGCGGGTGCCATCGCGCATCGCTCGCCATCGCGTGCGCGACGAGGACCATCCCTAACTCATCGGCACCGGGTTCGATCGAAGATTGCCTCGGCGAGAGGTCGCGCCGCTCCATCGTTTCGAGTTGCGCGATCTCGGGGACGTGGAGCCCGACGACGCCGGCATCGTCTTGCCCGATGACCAGACGATCGATCGTGCCGGCGGCAGTTTCGAGCAAGAGCGCGCGATCGAGCGCAAGGTTGCGCGCGCGCACCGCAAGATACTCATCGAGCGCGGGGCCGGCGAGCGTGCGCAGCCGGGCGGCATATGCTTCGTCGCGCGGCGGCAGCGGATCGGGAAGGTTTGCATAGCGCTGAATGTATTTCCAGATCGGATAGGCGGCAAAAAAGTGCGCTGCATCGCCGATCGGTGGAACGCCGGTCGGCGCGAGCCGGACGACGGTTGAAAAAGCGGCGACCCACGCATGCGGATCGCGTTGGTGGAGCCGCCGGATCGGCGCGAGACGCAGAAACGCGGTCGTGTAATCGGGGCCGGGAATGCGCGAGGCGACCAGACCGCCGTATGCGAGCATATCGGTCGAGATCACCGCACTCCCGAAATTGCGCTCCGCACTTCGCCGATCGAGCCAGCGCCCGATCGCCGCCGGATCGCCGGCACGCAGATAGTTGCCGAGAAGACGGCGTTGCGGTTCGAGCACGGGGACGCCCGAGATCGCTCCGAGCATCGCGGGAAGTTGGCGCGTCACCGGACGGTCGTCGAGCGGCACGAAGAGTACCGGCGCGTTCGCGGCCCGAGCGATACCGCCGAGCGCGAGGACGAAGGCAAGCATCGCAATCGACGTGCGGATCACGCTTCCCGCCGCAGCTCCCACAATCGTCCGCCATTGCGCGCGAGCGCATCTTGCGCCGCACGCGCATCGCAATCGAGCCACGCCATTGCAATCGCCGTCTTCACCGCACCGGCCGCCCGATCGAGGAGGTCGCGCGCGCGATCGCGTCTGCAGGGAACGGCCTGCATCACGATCCGTTCCGCGCGATCGCGTAATTTCTCATTGGTGACGACGACATCGACCATCATATTGTCGTAGGTCTTGCCCAACGCTACCATCATCGCCGTCGAGAGCGCGTTGAGCGCAATTTTCTGTGCCGTACCCGCGATGAGGCGCGTCGATCCGGCGAGCGGTTCGGCCCCGGTGGCGAGATAAACGGCGTAATCGGCCTCCGCGAAGAGCGGCGCGGTGCGGTCGTTCGCAACGGCGATTGCGAGCGCGCCGCGCGCCCGCGCCGCGCGCAACGCCGCGATGACGTACGGCGCCCGTCCGCTCGCCGAGAGCGCGACGGCGACGTCGCCGGGATTCACGCAAGCGACGTCGCGCGCTCCGGCCGCTCCGTCATCTTCGGCACCCTCGACCGCGCCGAGAAAGGCGGCGCTTCCGCCGGCAAGATGGGGGCAAATACGGCGAGGATCGAGCCCGAACGTCGGGTGCAACTCCACTGCATCGAGAGCGGCGATGCGACCGCTGCTTCCGGCGCCGATGGTATGCCAGGTCGCGCCGCCGGCGACGGCATCGGCTGCCGCACGAGCGGCTGCGGCAATCGCCTCGCGCGCCGCCGCAACGGCTTCAATCGCGCGCTCCTGCGCCGCGACAAGCTCGCCGACGCAATCCGCGATATCCAAACGCTCCAAAGCGGTTCGTTGCGAGAATGCTTCGGTCGCTGGAAGTTCCTCGCTCATCCGATTCCGCTCGCACGCTCCGCGACGATCAGCGCGCCTTCGACCGGTTCTCCCGAGAACTTCCGGATCGTTAAGAACGGGGCTTCGTTCGAAAGGCGCGTCTCGAAGAGAAAGGTCAGCAACGAATTCTCGCGCACCAACCCGCCGCAGAGCGCGAGCGAGAACGGATGTTGCAACGCATCGAGTCGGCGTAACAGCGCGCGCACGAGATCGGCGAGTTCGAGCGCCGCTCCTTGAACGATCTTTACCGCTGAGCGCTCGCCGCTATCAGCGGCGGCAAGCACCACCGGCGCTAGCGCGGCGATCGGGGCGACGGGCACCGGCGTGCGATAGATCGCTGAAAAAAGCGTTGCGCGGTCGGAACAATCGAGCGTGCGCTCGATGCGCGCGAACCAGGGATCGCGCGGCGCGCGCTCCTCGTAGGAGCGCAGCAAAAGGCGTGCGGCGGCCAAACCCAGCGCGAAGCCCGCACCTTCATCGCCGAGCAGGTAACCACCGCCACCGAGAGCGACGCGCCGTTCCCCACGCTCTCCGTACGCCCCGCTCCCCGTTCCGACCACCAAGACCGCTCCATCGCCCGTCGGCGTCGCCGCGCGCAACGCGATCTCCAGATCGCTCG
>JAJYRI010000142.1 GCA_021794175.1 bacterium | reverse complement strand
TGCGCCCGCCTGCCGAGTGGGGCGCGCAGATCGTCGTCGGCGAGGCACAGTCGTTCGGGGTCGCCCTGGCATACGGCGGGCCCTACGTCGGCTTTATCGCATCGACCGCCGAGCATATGCGGCGCATTCCGGGTCGCTTGGTTGGCCGCAGCGTCGATAATCGCGGAGGCGAGGCCTACACGCTGACGCTCCAGGCGCGCGAACAACACATTCGCCGCGAAAAGGCGAGCTCGAATATCTGCACCAATCAAGCGCATTGCGCGCTGATCGCCACGATCTATCTCGCGCTCGTGGGAGCGAGCGGCTTGCGCGACGTCGCCGGGCTCAATCTCGAACGCTCGCGCGAACTCGCGACGGCGGTTACGAGCGTGCCGGGGGTGAGCCTCCGCTTCGAAGCGCCGTTCTTCAACGAAATCGTCGTTCGCGTCGGCAATGCGGCCGAAGTGCTCGCCGCGTTACAGAAGCGCGGCGTCCTCGGCGGCGTCGATCTCGGTCGCTTCTATCCCGAATATGCCGATTCGATCCTGATGGCCGCTACCGAGCTTACGTCCACCGGTGATATCGCCAAACTTACCGCCGCCCTTCGCGAGGTCGTTCATGTCGCAGCTCTCCGCTGATCGCCCGGCTCCCGCCCTCATCTTCGAAACCGGCGCGCCCGGACGCGCGACGGAGTACGTCGAACGCTCGCGCCCGCACGGCGAGTTTCTTCCGCCGGAGCTCCTGCGTTCGGATCTTCCACTTCCCGATAATAGCGAACTCGACGTCGTTCGCCACTTCACGCAGCTCTCGCACCGGACGTTCGGTATCGATTTGGGCTTCTATCCTTTGGGTAGTTGCACGATGAAATACAATCCGCGCGTCAACGATGCGATGGCCAATCTGCCCGGCTTCCGCGACCTCCATCCGTACGCTCCCGACGACCTCGCTCAGGGATCGCTCGCGGTAATGTACGAGCTCGAACGGAGCCTGAGTTCGATCTTCGGGATGGCGGCGTTCAGCCTCAACCCATCCGCCGGCGCGCATGCCGAACTCGCGGCACTCTTAGTGGCGAAGAAGTATTTCAAAGATCGCGGCGAGAGCAAACGCACCAAAGTGATCGTTCCCGATACCGCGCACGGCACGAATCCGGCATCGGCGGCGATGTGCGGCTTTAAAGTCATCTCGCTGCCCTCCGACGCTCGCGGCCGCGTCAGCGTCGAAGAGATTGAAAAAGTCCTGGGCGACGATACCGCCGTCTGCATGATGACCAATCCCAACACGTTGGGACTCTTCGAAGATCATATCGCCGAGATCGCCGCGGCCGTGCACCGCGTCGGCGGACTCATGTATTACGACGGAGCGAACGCCAACGCCATTATGGGGAACGTGCGCCCCGGCGATATGGGCTTCGACCTGATGCACCTCAACACGCATAAGACCTTCACGATTCCGCACGGCGGCGGTGGTGCGGGGCACGGTCCTCTCGGCGTTGCCGCGCACTTGGTCGACTATCTGCCGACGCCGGTCGTTCGCGCGATTCCCGACGGAAAACCCGACGTGCGCCGCGCGCCCTCGGACGGCATGCGCTTCGAACTCGATTTCGACCGCCCGAAATCGATCGGGCCGATGCGCTCGTTCTGGTCGAATTTCGCCCACGCGGTGCGCGCGTTGAGCTACCTCTACGCCAACGGCGCGGAGGGGCTGACCTCGGTGTCGCAACTCGCCGTACTCAACGCGAATTATCTCCGCGTCGGCGTCTCGGAGTTTCTCACGACGCCCTACCCCGAGATCTGCAGGCACGAGTTCGTCGCTTCGGCACAGGAGCTGAAAAAAGAGACCGGCGTTCGCGCTCTCGATATCGCCAAAGCCTTGCTCGACCGAGGGTTCATGGCCCCGACGGTCTACTTCCCGCTCATCGTTCCCGAGTGTTTGATGATGGAGCCGACCGAGACCGAATCGAAAGAGACGCTCGATCTCTTCATCGAGGCGTTGCGCGAGATCGTAGAAACGGCGAAGCGCGATCCGCAGAGCGTGATGGCGGCGCCGGTGAAGACGGTGGTGGGGCGGATTGACGAGACGCGAGCGGCCCGTCAACCCGACCTCCGTTGGCGTCAGTCCGGCTGATGCTTGGCGATGGCGTAGATCTTCGCATTCATGCGAATGAAGCGCCAGATTTGGTAGGGCCAAAAGCTTCGTAAGAAGTGGTTCATCGTCTCATCACTCCGGTATCATCGCCCAACCGGGCTTCGCTTGTAGTTTCCACATGAAGGCTTCGTGGAGCATCCGTTTCGTCCAGGCGCCGGCGAGCCCGACATCGAGTTCGCAGGCGTCGATATCGCGACCGTAGTCGGGATAGCGTTCGTAGTCGCGCGCGACGGGCATCATGACGATCGATGCCGCCGATCCGTTCCAGATCGAGTGCCCCATCGAGGCGATACACGCCGCGGGCATCTCGCTCATGCGTTCGTGATGGGTCGCGGGGCGCCCGGCAACCTGTTCGGCGATGTTGAGCGCGACGGTGCGTCCCATGATGCCCGAGGCCATGCCGGTGCGCGGCGGTGTCGCCACCACCGTCGTTCCCGATGCGGTCTTGAGCGTTTTTGAGAGCGGGTGCGGCGGGGCGAAGGCGATGCCCGCTGCGTAGAGGTTGTCGTACTGCGGAGAACGATAGAGCGCCGGCCAGTCGGCCGCGCGATACGCATCGTACGCCTTGGCCGTGTAGTCGGCGTCGACGCGCATGAAGCCGCTCGGCACCGTCATTTTTTCGGTGATATCGCTTCCATCGGCGCCGATGTATTTCAGTGGAATACCGCGGAACTGCGGAATGAGCATCGCGAAATCGTATTCCAACGTCGCGGGATCGAAGCCGACGCGATCGTAGGCGATCCCGTCTTTCCCGACGCCGGTGACGCCAGCGGCGAGAATCGGCTGGATGCCGCGCTCGTTGAAGAGTTCTTCGATAACCGTCGATCCGGTCACGATCTTTCCCTCGATTCGCGCTTCGACGCCGTCGACGCCGAAATCGCCGGCGGCGGGTTCGTTGGAGAGCCAAATGAGTTCGGCGCGATCGCGGAGGCCGCGCCGCCGAAGATCGGCGTCGACGTTCATGATGTATTCGAAGGCCGCTCCCTGACAGGTTGCCCCGGGATGGCCGACGCCGATCACGAACCGACGGCGCGCGCCTTTCTTGAGTTGGGCGACGTTTTCGAGATACGCGTCGCGCGCTCCGAGCGCGTGTTCGATCGAACAAACGCTCTGCGTCGTTCCTTCCTTGGGTCCCAGTCCGGGCGTCCCTTCGAAGTTGAGGTACGGCCCCGTCGCGTTGACGAGATAGTCGTACGCGAGATGCTCCTCGCCGCCGTCCGCGCGGCGAATGTCGACGACGCGTTCGTCGGGATGAATGCTCTCCGCCCGGCCATCGATATAATCGAAGCCGAGTTTTTCATAGACGGGAGCGAGCGGGAACCAAACTTTTTCTGCGGACATCGTTCCGGTCCCAACCCAGATGAGGCTGGGGAACCAGGTAAATCGATTGCGTGGTGCGATGACCGTTACGTTCGCTTTGGAGCGAACGAGCCGAGAGAGATGAAGTGCGGCGGTGTGTCCGGCGAAGCCGGCGCCGAGGATAACGATCCTTGGCAACCCCGAATGGGGTGCGCTCGATGCGTTCATGGGGATACCTCCCTGCCTACTGGCACGTTTGCAGTATACCCTACCCCCAAGGGTATAGCAATCGGCGCGAGCGCTCGCTCTTCGGCAAGGAGGCTCCTTGTCTCCGGAACCTCCTGTCCCGATTTTTTCCCGGAAAGAGGAGGCACCTTTCGGCAGGCGCTTCTTGGAGCCGAGGGCTATACTGAGAGGTGAAAGGGGCCGTTCCGCGGCTCCTCATGAGTCTCCCGAGTCGTCAAAAAATGAGGGCAGCGATGCGCATCAAGTACGAGGTCTCCGCAGGTGGGGTTCTCCTTCGTCGTCGCGACGCGGGCTTCGATGCGATGCTTATCGGGCGAGGCTC
>JAJYRI010000036.1 GCA_021794175.1 bacterium | reverse complement strand
CAGCGCGAGCTGGCGCCGCCAACGGTGAGGTTCTCGAAGCAAGCGGTAGAGCCATTCGAGGTTGAGCCGCCGCCAACGCTCCGGGGCGCGCGGAACCCTGCCGATGAGGGCGTCGAAGCTGCCCCCGACACCGATTCCCACACCGACGCCGGTCTGGGCGAGATGATCGGCGAGCCAGAGCTCCTGGCGCGGCGACCCCAAGCCGACGAAGAGCATGCGGGCACCGCTACGCGCGATCTCCTCGGCGATCGCCGTGCCCCGATCCGCCGGGAAGTAGCCGTCGCCGGCGCCGGCGACGCGCAGCCCCGGATAGCGCTCGGCGAGCAGCCGCGCGGCCTCGATCGCGACCCCGGGAGCACCGCCGAGGAGATAGATCGGCAGCGACTCTTCGGCGGCACTTGCGCAGAGGCGCTCGAGCAATTCGACACCGGTGACGCGAGCGGTGATGCGCGCGCCGCGCCGTCGTGCCGCAGCGAGAACGCCGACCGTGTCGCAGACATTGAGCGCGCTCCCCGCAAGCGTCGCGCGAAAGCGCGGATCGCGCCGCGCGGCAACGACCATCTCCGTACCGAGCGTTACGATCTGCGCCGGGCGATCGCCGCGCGCGAACGTCAGTATTCGTGCCGTCGCTTCATCGATATCGACGCAGTCGAGGCGGCAGCCGAGTACTTCGACTGAAGCGGGGCCCTCGCTCACGCCGCAAAAGCGGCGAGTAAGGGTCGCAACCGCCGTGCGAGATCGTCGGGCATCTCGTCGAGCGGCAATCGGCAACGACCGACGGCGAAGCCCAACTCTCCCATCGCCCATTTAATCGGAATCGGGTTGCTGACGGCAAAGAGTAGTTCGAAGAGTTCGAGGAGAGAGAGATGTATGCGCGCCGCTTCCCGCGCATTGCCGGCCGCATGTGCGTCGCGCATGGCGACGAATTCGCGCGAACAGAGGTGCGTTGCGACCCCGACGATACCGTCGGCGCCGAGGCTGAGCCCGGGCAGATACAGGTGATCGTCGCCGACGAGAAACTGAAAGCCCTGAGGACGATCGCGTAAAATCGTCGCAAATTGCTTGAGATCGCCGCTCGATTCTTTCACTCCGCGCACGTTCTCATGCCGCCGCGCGAGTTCTACGAGCGTGGCCGGCAGCATATTCGTCGCCGTACGTCCGGGAATGTTATACACGGCGATCGGCAGATCGGTCGCCTCGGCGACCGCTCCGAAATGCGCGAGCAAGCCGCTCTGCGTCGGTTTGTTGTAATAGGGTACGACTGCGAGCAACGCATCGGCGCCCGCTGCCTGCATCGAACGCGCGGCGACGACCGAACCGCGAGTCTCGTTCGTTCCGGCATTGGCGATAACGCAGGCATCGTTGCCGACCGCTTCCTTCACGGCGGCGACGAGTTCGATCCGCTCGTTATCGTCGAGAGCCATGCCTTCGCCGGTCGATCCGGCAACGACCAGGCCGTCGTTTCCCCGGTCGACGAGCCAGCGAGCCAAGCGTTTTGCTTCGCGAATATTTGCTGCACCGTCCTTATCGAACGGCGTGATCATCGCCGTGAGAATACTACCGAAGGTCACCGTTCATCACTTTCTGTTCGGCAAGGTCAAAGGCATCGAAGACCGCCCGCTCGGCGCGAGCGGCATCGGGTTCGGGCACGAGCACCGAAATCGTTACATTACTATCGGTAAGATGGATGACTTCAACGTTCTCAGCACTGAGCGCTTCGACGACGCGAAGTACGACGCCGGGCAACTCGCGCATCCCGGCCCCCACGATCGAGAGTTTCGCGCAGCCTTCGCGAACGCGCACGGCGAGATTAAGATCGCCGAGCAACGCGCGTAACTCGTTTCCTCGATCTCCGGCGACCACGAACGAAACGCCCGACTGGTTAATTGCAACCTGGTCGATGGAGATTTCGGCACGAGCGACGCGCGCGAACATCTCGAGCTCCACCTCCATGCGCCGCTTCGGGGATTCGATATCGCCGCGAATCACGCGTACCCAGGTTAGCCGATCGCTGACGGCGACCCCGGTAACCGGCGCATCGTGACGCATGCTCTCCACCACCAACGTCCCACGATCGCTGGCAAGCCCTTTAATTGCGTAGGTGCGCTCGCGTTCTCGCGCATACTCGGCCGCGACCGCATGCATGACTTTCGCCCCGTGCGTTGCGAGTTCGGCCATCTCCTCAAGCGACGCGCGCGCGATCGTTCTCGCCCTATCGATCCGCCGAGGGTCGGCGGTCATCGCGCCGCTGACGTCGGTATAGATATCGATGCGCTCGGCATCGAGTGCATCGCCGATCGCTACCGCGGTAAGGTCGCTCCCCCCACGCCCCAGCGTCGTCGTCGATCCGTCCGGGCTCGCACCTTGGAAACCGGTAACGACGGGTACGTATCCCGCTTCGATCGCCGCCGACAATGCGGTCGGATCGACCGAGCGAATGCGCGCGTTGCCGTAGCGAGCGTCGGTATGCACCCCCGCCTCGCGCCCGGTAAAAGCCCGTGCCGCGACGCCGTTATCGCGTAGGAATTTTGCGACGACCGCCGCGGCGATGTTCTCTCCGCATGCGAGGAGAAGATCGCTTTCCGGAGTCGCACTCTCTCCGTCGAGGAGCGCGAGCAGCGAGTCGGTAGCGTAGGGCGCCGGAGCGCGTCCCATCGCCGAAACGATCACGACCGGCGCAAAACCACTCGCCATCGCATCCCGGACTCGCGAAGCGATGTGGTCGCGTTGTTCGGGCGTCGCCACGGAGGTTCCGCCGAATTTCATGACGGCGATGCGCGGACGCGCGCTCATCCGAGATACCCTCGTGCGATCAAGAGCTCTAAAATCTGTACCGCATTCGTCGCCGCACCCTTACGTAGTTGATCGCCCGTACACCAGAGCGCAAAGCGCGTACCCTCCGACCCGTCGGCGCGCAACCGCGCAACGTGTACGTCGTCGCTGCCCTCGACATCGCGCGGCGTAACGATTCCCTCGCGGTGAAACCGTAATCCCGGCGCGCCTTCGAATGCTGCCTGCAACTTCGCGACCGTCGTCGGACGCTCCGTCCGAACGACGACCGACTCGGCATGTGCGGTGCGAACCGGCACCCGCACGCAGGTCGCGCTTATCGCGAGTTCGGGTAAGCCGAGCATTTTTTGCGTCTCCGCAGCGACCTTCCGTTCTTCTCCGCTCCATCCATCGGCATCGATGGCGCCGACCTGCGGGACGACGTTGCGCGCGAGTGGCGCGGGAAAGACGACCGCCGGATCTTCACGCTCGCCGAGTGCCAGCGCGCGCTGCCCCTTATCGAGCTCTTCAAGCCCGGCACGCCCGGCTCCACTCGCCGCTTGGTACGTGGAAACGACGACGTCGCGCAGCCCTGCGACATCCCGAATCGGTGCGAGCGCAAGGGCGAGGATGATCGCGGTGCAGTTACCGACGGGAAGGATGCGATGCCGCGCTTCGAGCGTTTCTGCGTTGATCTCCGGGACGATCAGCGGCATATCGTCGCGCAAGCGGAACGTGGGATTATTATCGATGCAGTAGATGCCGCGCGCGGCGAGATCGGTGAAGAATGCTTCTCCCAGCGATTCTCCGCCGGCGAAGAAGACCACATCGCGATCGGCGAGCGCCTCGCCGGTGGTGGAACGCACGTCGAGCATCGTACCGCCGTACCGCACTGCCGCATCTCGATGACGCGAGCCGAAGGCCGCGAGGTTCGAAAGCGGAACCCGCCGCTCTTCCAGAACGCGCAACAGTGTCTCCCCGACCGCGCCGGTAGCCCCGACGATGCCGACGCGCAACGCGTTCATAGCACGAGATCGAGGCCGACGTGCAGCCCTGGGGGAAGGCGACGGACGCCGCGTAACGCCGCAACGATGCCGTCGGAGAAGGACTCGCGCGAGAGCGAATCGTGGCGCAACGTCAGCATCTCGCCGCGTCCCCCGAACAAAATTTCCTGATGCGCCATCAGCCCCGGCAGACGAACGCTGTGGATCGGTACGTGCCCCGCCCCCGCCGCTTCCATCTTTTTTGCGGTCACTTTCGCCGTTCCAGACGGCGCATCGCGCTTCGTATCGTGGTGCATTTCAACGATCTCTGCATGCGGGAAGCTCCGCACGATCTCTGCGGCGACCCGCATCATCACTACCGCACCGATCGCAAAATTCGGAACGAAGAGCGCCGGAATGCGTTTCTTTTCCGCAACCGCTCCGATCTCGTCGAGCGCACTTTCCTCCCAACCGCTACTTCCGCTGACGATCGGAATGCCGCGGTCGAGAGCATCGCGCGTCCATCGTTCGCTACCCGGGTGCGTCGCGACGTCGAGCAGCACGTCGAGCGCGCCACGCGAAAGCAACTCTTCAATCGATCGTGCGTATCCCGCGTTATCGAGCTCGGTACGCTCGCTAACGACTCCGCCGGCGAGTTCGAGCCCCTCCGCATCGCGAACGGCATCGGCGGCGACCCTTCCGAGCCGTCCGGCGATGCCGACGATGCCGATTCGCAACGGCGCGCCGCGTTCAGACACGTTCGAGCGGAGCGTACTTGAGCATCAACATCTTTTCCCCGACATTCGGGAAATCGATGGTGACCAAGCCGTCGCCGCCGGCGCCGACGAGATCGCGTATCGTTCCCTCGCCCCACTTGGGATGGCGCACCTTGTCGCCGGGTCCGAGATTGAGTTCGAGCCCCGCTCCGGCCGTCTCGTGAATCGCGACCTCGCGCCAGCGCCCGCCGGCCGGGCGCGGCGCCACCGCACCTTCACCGTCGATCGCTTCAAGGTTGGGGATCTCTTCGAGAAAACGCGACTTCGGATACGAATACGTGTTACCGTAAATCATGCGCCGTTGTGCGTGCGTGAGATAGAGGCGGTCCATCGCGCGCGTCACGCCCACGTAGGCGAGGCGCCGCTCTTCCTCGAGCTCGCCGGTATCGCTCAAGGCGCGCGTATGCGGGAAGACGCCCTCTTCCAAGCCGGTAAGAAAGACCACGGGGAATTCCAGCCCCTTGGCGCCGTGAAGCGTCATCAGGGTTACATAGGACGCTTCGGCATCGAGTGCGTCGAGATCGCTGATGAGCGCGATATTTGCGAGAAAACCATCGAGCGAAGGTTCTTCTTCGCGCTCCTCATATTCGCGCGCAACGCCGACGAGTTCGCGCAGGTTATCGAGGCGCGCCCGCGCGTCGTTGGTCTCTTCGCTCTGCAACTCGCGAGCGTACCCGGAGTCCTCGAGAACCGCAAGCAAAAGGTCGGCGATGCCCAACGTACGCTGCTTTTCGATCAGCGAGCGCATGAGGTCGGCGAAGCGTTCCATTTCTTTCAGTTTTTTCGGCACCGCCCGCTTGAGCAGGGCAGCGTCGAAGAGCCCCTCGCCGACGGCGACTTTCGCTTTTGCCGCTTCGGCAACGAGCGCGCCGAGCGTCTGCGAGCCGATCCCGCGACGCGGAACGTTGATGATGCGTTTAAAGGCGATGGAATCGCGCGGATTCGCGAGATAGCGCAGATACGCGACGGCATCCTTGATTTCCGAACGCGCGTAAAAACCGACGCCGCCCACGACGCGGTACGGGATTCCCTCGGCGATGAAGGCTTCTTCGAAAATACGCGACTGAGCGTTGGTGCGATAGAGCACCAAGAAGTCGCGATACGCAAGCCCGTCGCGCACCAGCTCTTTCACTTTTTCGACGACGAATCGACCCTCGTCGCGCTCCGTCGGGGCGCGATAGGCGACGACCGGTTCGCCCTCGGCGCGCTTGGTGAACAGCTTCTTCTTCGCGCGGGTTTTATTGTTGGCGACTAAGGCATTCGCCGCTTCGAGAATCTGCTGGGTGCTGCGATAATTTTCCTCGAGTTTGAATACCTTCGCCCCCGGAAAATCTTCCTCGAAGCGTAAAATCATGCGATGGTCGCTGCCGCGCCACGAATAAATCGATTGGTCGTCGTCGCCGACCACCGTGATATTCCGATGCTCTCCGGCGAGCATCGAGACGAGCGTATACTGCGCCATGTTGACATCTTGGTACTCGTCGACCAGGATGTACGAAAAGCGCGCGCGGTACTTCGCGAGCGTCTTCGCATCTCGCTGCAGAAGGTCGATGGCGCGGACGATAAGGTCGTCGAAATCCAGCGAGTTCGCTTCGCGCAGCTTGCGGTCGTACTCGCGATAAACGTTCGCGAGGCGTTCGCCCAAAGCGTTGTTTTGCTTTTTGGCAAACGCATCCGGCCAGATCAGCGCGTTTTTCGCCTTCGAGATCTCGCTCAGACAGAGCCCCGGGCTAAGCTGGCGCTCGTCGTAATCGAGCTCGTCGAGAATTTCCTTGACGAGCGAGCGCTGGTCTCCGTCGTCGACGATGGCGAAATTACTCTCGATGCCGATCTTCGAGCCGTCGCGGCGCAAAATGCGGACGCACATGGCATGAAACGTCCCTACCCAAAGCTCGCGCGCGGTCGCACCGATCATACGCTCGAGGCGAGCTTTCATCTCGCCGGCGGCCTTATTGGTGAAAGTGACCGCTAAAATAGAGTCCGGCGCCACACCATGCTCTTCAAGCAGATAGGCGATACGGTGCGTCAGAACGCGGGTTTTGCCGCTCCCGGCGCCGGCGAAGATCAAACACGGGCCGTCCCCGTGCGATACAGCCGCCGTTTGCACGGCGTTGAGAGCATCACGTTGTTGGAGCATTGTTCTGGTTTCGACGCCCGCGAGCACAAAGCCTCGGTGCGGAGTGCTTTTTACAATAATTCCCAGGTTTGCGTCGCCATGAGGTACGCCAGCGTCGATTCGGCACCGCGATTGGCGTTGATTCCGTCGGCATCGAGGCCGTCGGAGCAACCTCCCCGCTCGTCGGCGAGCGTGATGCCGAGCACGTTTCGGCCATGAAACCACTGAAGGGCCCGTTCGGCGTCGCCCCGCGCGCCCGGTGTGCCGGCCCGATCTGCGGCCAAAAACGCATCGACCGCTGCGGCCGCTTCGAGCGGTTGCTGATCGAAGCGAGCTTTTGCTCCGCCGCGCAACAGCCAACCGCGGTTCCCGACCGGCGAGAAGAGATCGCCCTCGAAGTTCTGCAAGCGATAGAACGCCAGCGCCGTCAACGCTTCCTCACGGGCCTCGTTATCGTCGAGTAGATCGGCGAGCAACAGCTGCGCTTGCGGCAAACGTGCATTATCGTAGGTCATGCGACTTTCGTACCAATGCCAATCGCCCTCGGCGTTCGCGGCAAAGGCGTCGCGCAAGCGGCCTAACAGCGCCGCCGCCACGGGTCCGCGCTCCCCTGCCGCGGCGACGCCGAGCCCGGCGTATGCAAAGGGACGCAGGTAGGTGAAGCCGCTCGCACCGGCGAGCCCACGTTCGAACGCCGATGCGCTGCGCTCGCGCCAGTCGGCATCGCGCGCGTGCGTTCGCGCGTACCCCAACGCCCAAAGCGCCCGTCCGCAGCTATCCTCGGTGCCGACGTCGTCGAGCCATTCGCGGCCGTAACTCATAAAATTATGAAAACGTCCGTCGGGAAGCTGTGCGTGTAACAGAAACGCAAGCGAAGAGTGGGCGATGCGCTCTGCATGCGGGTTCGATGGATCGAGCGCTTGATGCGCGATTGCGACGATGAGCGCGCGCGCAATATCGTCGGTGCAGTAACCGGTAGCACGATTCGGCAACGTTCCAAATGCGTGCTGGATGGTACCGACATCGTCGGTGAGCGATGCAAGATGGGCGAGCGAAGGAAACATGCGCTACGCGGTGTGCGCCAGCGATGCCGGGTGAGGCTCGGTAAGTTCGCTGAAGAGCCGTTCGTACGCGCCGGCGACGGCAGGCCAGGTCATCGAGCGTGCGTAGCGATAGGCTCGCCGCTCGGTCGCGCGCCGCAAACTCGGATCGTCGAGTAACGCGGAGAGTTGCGCTGCAATCGAGCCGGCATCGCGCACCTCCGCGAGCCGACCGCGCCCGAAGGCCAGCAGCTCTTGCGCGTAGAGATACGGCGTCGAAACGATTGCTTTGCCGCAGCCTAGTGCGTAGGCAAGCGTCCCCGAAACGATCTGCGTGAGGTTGAGATACGGTGTGAGATAGATATCGGTTGCCTCTAAATACGCGAGGAGCTCGGGCAGCGTGAGATACTTATCGATCAATTGCACGTTGTTGCGCAGCCCTTTGGCCGCCACGAGCTCTTGCAACGATTCGCGATACGACTCGCCTTCCTGACGGCGCACGACCGGGTGCGTTTCGCCGAGAATCAAATAGAGCGCCTCGGGATGGCGGCGCACCACCGCCGCCATAGCATCGATTGCGAATTCCAGCCCTTTACCGCGATTGATTAACCCAAAGGTCGAGATGACGGTGCGTTGGCCGATGCCGAAGCTCGCTTTAGCTGCAGCCGTCTCGCGAAACGGAACGTCGGGAACGCCGTGCGGAATAACGTGAATTTTCACCGGGTTGACGCCGTAGACACGTTCGAGGAGATCGCGCCCGGTTGTCGAGAGCGAGACGACCGCGCTGGCAAAATCGCAGAGCGAGCGGGCCACGCGCAACATCACCGGATCGGGTTCCGGCAGAACTGTATGCATCGTGATGACCGTCGGTTTGGCAACCTGGCGCACCAGGTCGACGAGCCATTCGCCGCGTTCTCCGCCGAAAAGTCCGTACTCGTGTTGAATGTTGAGAATCGATGCCGGGTGTGCGTCGATGCGAGCAGCGATCTCGGAGTACGCCTGTCGATCCCGTTCGTCGAATCGTGCGTACACGCGCGATGGATAGCGGCGGAGATCTCCACCGGGTTCGTTCACCGCAATGACGTCGCTCTTGGTTCCTTCTTCGCGATCGATCGCCGTGACGAGATCGGCGGTAAAGGTCGCGATTCCGCACTCGCGAGGCGGAAACGAACTCAGGAACAGAACGCTCGGCACCGCTCTTACCGCATCGCCGTCTGCGCGCCGACGCGCGCTCCCGGCTCGAGAATGCGCCCCGGCTCGATCGAAACGTCGTGCCCGATCACGCTGCCGCTCCCGACGGTGGCGCGAGCACCGATATGCGCGCGGCTGGCGACAATGGATTCATCGATTCGAACGTCATCACCGACCATAACACCATCCCAGAGCACGGAGTCGCGAACGACCGCTCGCTCGCCGATATGCGTGCCGGCGCCGAGGACGACATTGGGGCCGATGCGAGCGGTGGGAGCGACGACCACCCCCTCGTCGGCATGCACCGGCTGAGCGACGCCGGGATGGCCGCGCAGGGCCGCCGAGCCCGCTCCGGTGATACCGGGTTCCAGAATCAGCGGCATCGTCCCGGCGAGGATATCGCGATGGGCGGCCAGATAGGCCTCCGGGCGTCCGAGATCGAGCCAGTAATCGGAGGTCGTATAGGCGTAGAGCGGCCGCGGGCCCGCGATGAGTGCGGGGAAGGTCTCGCGCTCGATCGAGACCGGGCGACCTGCCGGAATCGCGGCGAGGACCTCGGGCTCGAGCAAATAGGTTCCGGCGTTGATCTCGTCGGTCGTTGCGCTCCCCGGCGCCGGTTTCTCCACGAAGGCTTCGATGCGCCCCGTTGCGTCGTGGGCGACGCAGCCGAAGGCCGAAGGATCGGCGACATGGATCAGGTGGAGCGTACCGATGCCGCCGTGCGCTCGGTGCGCGGCGAGCATCGCGCGCAGATCGAGACTCGTGAGGATATCGCCGTTAAGAACGAAGAACGGCCCGGTGATGTAACGTTCGACGTTCTTCAGCGCGCCGGCGGTGCCCAGTGGGCTCTCCTCGATCACGTAGGTGAAGTGCATGTCGAAGCGCGAGCCATCGCCGAAATAATCGAGAATCGGCTGCGGCAGATAGCCGGCCGGGAAGATGACATCCCGGATGCCCGCCTTATAGAGCCGCTCCACGGTGCGTGCCAGAAAGGGCACGCCGAGGATCGGGACCATCGGTTTCGGGGTTCCGTAGGTAAGCGGGCGCAGGCGGGTGCCTTCACCGCCGACGAGAACGATTGCTTGCATCGATGCTTCTGGTTGGCGGTTCGAGTGCGTGGTTCATCCCGGCAAGCCCGACCTTAAGCCTTGCCAGGGAGATAGAGCGTCATGTAGTATCTGACCCGCTGCCGTTCCCGGTTCGTCTAATGGTAGGACAGCAGACTCTGACTCTGCTTATCGTGGTTCGAGTCCATGACCGGGAGCCACGGCCCTATCGTCTAGAGGCCTAGGACGCCGCCCTCTCACGGCGGTAACGCGGGTTCGAATCCCGCTGGGGCTACCATGTAAAGACCCGTGCAAACGGGTCTTTTTTTATTCCGCCCGTCGACGGCGAGCGAGTCGGCGCGGCAGGCTCGCAGAAGAGAAGTTGGCGCAGGTCGAGGAATGTGCGCCACGTCGCGAACGCGAGCGCAGCGAGGTTGGAAAACGTATTCCATGCCTCAGCCGCGCCCGCGCACCGTTGTGCTTTCGTGCGACCCCGTTGGCGAATCAACGCAAATCAGTGGCAATAGACCGCCACGTACTGATCGGTGGCGGCGGTAAAATCCACCGAGTTCGGCGGCGGGAGCGTCGTTGACGCTACGCTGAAAGATCCGCCCGATGGTGTCACCTCGGCGATCCCCATCGTCGTCATACTTTGCCAGGTGTAGCCGGTTCCGCCGTTATTCTCGTACGTCGCAAAGCCGCACGACGTTCCCGGGAAGATCCCGCTCGTGCTGACGGTGAGCGTCGGCGTCTGTGCGAACGTCACGGTCAACGCGCTGTTGAGATCGAAATACAGCAATGCGGTACCGATCGACGACGGCAGGGCACTCGGAATCGATCCACCACTGATCTGTGCGTAGGTCGCCCAAGACAAGGTGAAATTGAACGGGTTCGTCGCGTTATTTGCGCCCAGCGTCAGGGTGCCGCTGTAGCTGGCGTCCGCGGGGGTGATAGTAAACGTTCCGCCGCTCGACGTCATGCTCACGGTCTGCGTGCCGCCGGCGAAGGTTGCGGGTGACGAACTCGGCGAGGTTGACGGGTTCGTGCTCGGCGCCGTTGTGGGGCTACTGGTTGGCGGCGCGCCGGAGGACGAGGAAGAACCGCCGCCACCGCAGGCGGCGACCAGCATCGCGAGGGCCATCAGGCCAAATAAAAGAAGTATTTGCGAATCATCCGCCCGTGGAGCGCTACCACGCGAGCGCCATGCAGTCCGCGACCCGCCATGAACTACGTCGATTCACGGGATGCGACGGTAAATCACCGAGTTCGCAGATGCGCCGCTTCGAATCGCAAGCCGCGCCGGGCGACGTCGCGTTTTCGGAGCTCGGTTACCCTAAACGATCGTGCATCTTACTGACATTAACGACAGTAAACATCGCGAAACTTCCTGGCGAAGGGGATAGTCGTGTCGCTGAATTCTCCGCGAACCTTCCCATCCGATTCGCGGTACGCGTTAAACTCGATAGCGGAAAAACCGAAGGGAACCAGCCCGCCGTCCCGCTTCTGGCAAAGCGCGGGTTTCGTCCAACCCGTGAACGAATCGCCATGGCCGACCGTCGCGACAACTCTGTATACCGAGCCGGCAGCGTAACAACAGTTATTAAAGACGAAACTATGCCCGGGATCCACCTCGACCGGCGCATGCATCCCATGGATGTGCCAGAAAACCATGACCTGGACTCTCTGGCCAGAGTGGTTCTCGAAGAAAATTACGCCGTTATGGTGATTGAACTCGCCGAGTTGAAACGGCGCCGCAGCGGCGATACCGCCGCACATCAACAGAACGGCCGCGAAGTATGCGATGCGGCGAAACGAAGCAATCATCTTTCGTCGAACTCCTTTGAAGTCAGCGCGATCGATGGGCTTTCGCGGCATCGAACTCCTTATCCCGGGCGGGACGGATCGTCGCGGGAACGCTCCTTCCCCTCATCGGACGGATCGTCTCCCTCGCTTCCCTCTTTGTGCCAACTGCGCAGCAGTTCGGCGCGCTGATCGGTATCGATATCGAGCGCCGGATCGATTCCCAGCTCCGAGACCATCTCCTCGCCGGCATTACGGTCGTTCATCATCGCCCTCCACGACCATTCTACCCCGTCCGGTGCGACGGCACGCCGCCAAGCAACCGGGCGCCATGGGCCGTTCTCAGGGTGCTTCCAGGAATGCTCCCGCGCGAGGTAAGCTCGCCGCGGATGCGTAACCCTCCCCTCAATGTTTGCCGCACTTACCCTCAGTAGCTTGCTTGCCGTAGCCGCGTCGCCGGCTCCCGCACCGACACCGACGCTGCCGCCCGTTATCATCAGGACGATCACCACCGCCCGCTGCACCACGCTCCACGAGATGATGCGCCCGATCGGCTACGTGACGCGGCGCAACGACAACGCATTCCGTGCGATGGCCTTCGCCACACAAAAATTCCTGAGCAATTTTATTCCCGGTGACGTGCCGACGGTCGCCGATCTCCAAGCCTCCCTGGGGAACAGTAACGGCCAAGGAACCGGGCTCAACGGCACCGGAACCCCGATGAGCACGAGCCTCAGTTCTTCGCGCGGCAACGATCCGTTGGTCTACGGGCCATCGCAAATATTGAGCGCGGCGCGCATCGATGCGGTCGCAGAACAAATTTTCGGCAACATCATGGTCGAGCGATCGTTTCTCACGAAGTCGTATAAAAAATTTCCTCCGGGCAAAAATCCGAAGGTCGATGCGATGCGTCGCGCAGCTCAAAACGTGATGACGCTCCAAGAAGCGCTCGCCAATCGCTACGAGCAATTCGCGGGAACCTATTTCGACAGCATGGATCTCGGCCGCATGACGGCGAACAACAACGCCAATGTCGCAACGATAAAAATGGCGGTGCGTGAGTTATTGCTCGGCGATACGCGCGGACTCTCCGGCGCCCCGAGCCGGAAGATCTCGCCAAGCCATCCGTTCTTCGGCTACGGAGGGGTCAACCAACTCGCGCAGGATGGGAACCCCGGCGAAGTGCTCACGGCCCTCCGAGCACAGGAGTTCGCGTTTACCTCGACGCTTATCCACACCTATAACGTCTGCCACCAGTCGCATTATATTCTCGCTCCTATCCACACGATGCCGGTCGCTTCCCCGAAACCGTAACGGTCGCCGGAGAGGCGCAACAAACACAAGCGCTCGGGAATCTGCACTGTTTCGGAATCGCTCGATGAGGGAATGCTCCCGTCATGCATGACGCAGAACGCATCTCTTGAACGATCGTGGCCCGTCTGCTTTCGAGAGAGAACGCGGAAACCGCTCGGCGATTCGGATGGCGATTCTCGTGCTGATCGTCGCGACTATCTCGCTTTTCGCGTGGCACCCATGGACGTCGCGAATCGCAGCATCGACGGGCACGCGGGGCACGATCGGTTCTGCGTCACGCCCGGCAACGCAATAGCGAGCAATGGTTCGTGGCCGTGAGGAGTCGTTAGAGGTGGAGACTCGAGACGTTCCAGATACCGAAAACGCGCAAGAGCCACACGATAACCGCGATCACTACCACGAGGTTTAAAATCGATCGGATCGATGAGGCCATGGGCAAGAAGCGATTGATGAGCCAGAGCGCGACGCCGATGATCGCGAGCTCCACAACGACGTTGATAAGAAGGTTCATGCCCCGAGCATTCCCCTTTCCTCGGGAAGCATGCATCGCATCGCCGTCATCTACCAAACGTACTCCTCGTAGAAGGTCTCATCGAACGGGAACGACGATACTCGCTTCATGCGCCGCTGGAATGGTTGGGGCGACGATGCCGTCCACGTAGAGCTTCCCGAACGCGCGCTTGCATATCTCCGCGAGCGCCTCGGTCGAGGTGTGGTTCCAACCGATGCACGTCTGGAATCGCTCGTCGCGCGCGCCGCCGAGCCGCGCCTACCGGCACACCCTTCCGTCGACCGATCCGCCATGACCCGTCTCCTGCACGCACGCGGCCAGAGTCTTCCCGATTGGCTCGCTCTCCGTTTCGGGCGAATACATCGCCTTCCCGACGGCGTCGCTTTTCCGGAAACGACGCACGAGGTTCGCGAACTCCTCGACTTCGCACGCGCCGCCGATGCCTGCGTTATTCCCTACGGCGGCGGAACGAGCGTCGTTGGCCACATCAATCCGCCCGAGCAAATCGGTCGCCCCGTCCTCACGATCTCGCTCGCGCATATGCGCCGTTTGCTCGACCTCGACGAGGAAAGCCGGCTCGCCACCTTCGGCGCCGGCGTCGTCGGCCCCGATCTCGAAGCGCAACTCCGCAACCGCGGCTACACCCTCGGGCATTTTCCGCAATCGTTTGAATATTCGACCCTCGGGGGTTGGATCGCGACGAGATCGTCGGGGCAGCAATCGTTGCGATACGGGCGTATCGAACAGCTTTTTGCCGGCGGCCGCATCGAGACCCCGAGCGGAGCGCTGACCATTCCGACCGTGCCTGCCTCGGCTGCGGGAATCGATCTGCGCGAACTCGTGCTCGGCTCCGAGGGACGCCTCGGCATTCTGACCGAAGCGACGGTTCGCGTCCGTCCGCTTCCGACGCACGAATCGTTTCACGGCTGGTTCTTCCCCACGTGGGAATGCGCAGAAGCGGCGGTGCGCACGCTCGCGCACCGCGGCATCGGTCTTTCGATGATTCGCCTTGCGAATGCCGCTGAAACGCTCACCACGCTGCGCCTTGCGAGCGGCGGCTTCGCTCTCGACCTGCTCGATCGCTATCTACGCTTCCGTGGATGCGGCGACGAGCGTTGTTTCCTCGTCGCCGGTGTCACCGGAGATGCCGATTCGGCGCGATTCATGCTGCAGTCGGCGCGCGATATCGTCGCGGATTACGGCGGTCGGTATTTCGGAACCCGGCTCGGCGATCGCTGGCGCCGCAATCGATTTCGCGGGGTCTATCTCCGGAACGCGCTTTGGGAGCACGGATACGCGGTTGATACCGTCGAGACGGCCGTCGATTGGCCGCGCGTGCAAACGACGATCGAGGCGATCGAGCGCGCCGCCGCCGACGCATGCAACGGTGAAGCGATTCACGCATACACGCATCTCTCGCACGTATACGCGCAGGGGTCGAGCGTCTACAGCACCTTTATTTTCCGCCTCGCCGCAACCTACGAAGAGAATCTGGAGCGTTGGGAACGCTTGAAGGGAGCGGTCAGCCAGGCGATCGTCGCTTGCGGCGGAACGATCAGCCATCAGCATGGCGTCGGCACCGATCATCGTCGCTATCTCGCCGCGGAGAAAGGTGCGCTCGGTATCGATGCGATGCGCGCCCTCTTCCGCCAGTTCGATGCAGAGGCAATGATGAATCCCGGGAAGTTATGCTAGCGCACGACGCTCCGCGAGCCGTACGTCGTGCCGCGTGGGCACGGCTTGACGAGCCGTGGGACATTCTCGTCATCGGCGGCGGGGTCACCGGTGCCGCCATTCTCCTCGAAGCCGCTCGCCGCGGGCTGCGTGCGGCGCTGCTCGAACGCGCAGATTTTGCTTCCGGCGCCTCAAGCCGCTCCTCGAAGCTCGTTCACGGTGGCCTCCGCTATCTTCGAGACGGAAAGTTCGCGCTCACGCGAGAGTCGGTGCGAGAACGCCAAGCATTGCTGCGCGATGCACCGGGCTTGGTCGATCCGATGCATTTTCTCATGCCGCACTATCGCGGCGGCAAACCGAGCCCGCGAACGCTGGGCCTCGGGCTCGCACTCTACGATCTCTTCGCCGGAGCGCGCCTCCATCGCGCAATCGATGCCGAAGAAGCGCTCCGACTCGTGCCGGCCCTCGACACCGCAGGACTCCTCGGAGCCCACGATTATCTCGACGCAACGACCGACGATGCGCGCCTCGTCCTCCGCCTGCTTCAGGAAGCTCGCTCCGCAGGGGCGCTTGCGCTGAATTATGTCGAGGTACGCGCGCTTCTCGAACGAGACGGCATCGTCACCGGCGCACGCGCAGTCGACGGCATCGACGATACCGCCGCAGAGATCCGCGCGCGCGTCACGATCAATGCCGGCGGCAGCTTCGCCGACACCCTGCGACTCCAACTCGGCGAACCTGCGAAATTACGGCCGCTTCGCGGAAGCCACCTCATCATTCCGGATTGGCGGCTTCCGTTAGCGCAGGCAGTCGCATTTTCGCATCCGCGCGACGGGCGCCCGGTCTTTGCCTATCCGTGGCTCGGCATCACGCTTGTCGGAACGACCGATGTCGACCACGCCGAGAGTCGTCACGGCGAGCCCTCGATCTCCGATTCCGAAGCGACCTATCTACTCGAAGCACTCGCACATCAGTTTCCCGGCAGTGCCATAGAACGAAGCGACATCATTGCCACGTTCGCGGGCGTCCGGCCCGTCATCGAAAGCGGTCGAGCCGACCCGTCAAAAGAATCCCGCGACCATGCAATCTGGAGAGAACGCGGGATGCTCACGGTAACCGGCGGAAAGCTCACGACCTTTCGCCCGATGGCGATGGCGGCGTTGCGTGCCGTCGCCGATCGCTTCGATTTCTTCGATCTCGCGCCGCGCCCCGCATTTATGCGCTCCGCTCTGCCGCATGCACCGCATCTCTCGCTCACCGATCGCCTCCGCCTCTCCGGCCGCTATGGCGCCTCCGCGCAGCTACTGCTCGACGAGACCCCTCCGAGCGAACATTGTGCAGTCGATAACACACCGACGCTCTGGGCCGAGCTTCGCTGGGCCGCACGCCACGAAAGCGTCGAGCATCTCGACGATCTGCTGCTGCGTCGTACGCGGCTTGGGCTCATCGCGCCGACGGTCGATCTGCGATGGGCTGCTCGACTGCGCGCGATCTGCGCGCAAGAACTTCTCTGGGACGATACCCGCTTCGATCGTGAAGCGCGCGCATATCGTGCCTTGCATGCAGCGTACTACGGAGCGCTCGCGTGAGTCGCGACCTCTTGTTGGCAATCGACAACGGCACGCAGAGCGTGCGAGCGCTGTTATTCGACGCCGCCGGTTCGCTCGTTGCGAAGACGCGGGTTGCGCTCGACGATTACGTCGTCGACGCCCCGGGTCGGCACGAGCACGATGCCGATGGCTTTTGGCGGAGCCTGGCCTCTGCTTGTCGAGCACTCTGGGAGATCGACTCCGGATTCGCGCAGCGCGTCGCAGGAGTCGCCTTAACGACCCAACGCGGCACCGTTATTGCGCTCGACCGCACCGGAAAGCCGCTCCGCCCGGCGATCACCTGGCTCGATCAACGGAAAAGCGCGCGCATTCCACGCATTCCGCTCCGATGGCGAGCGGGCTTTGCGCTCGCCGGTGTCGGCGAAACGATTGAGTATTTTCAGCGCGAGGCAGAAGCAAATTGGATCGCCGAACACGAGCCCGATCTTTGGCAACAAACCGATAAATTTCTCTTGCTCTCGGGATATCTTTTGTATCGTATGACCGGCGAATGGATCGATTCCGTCGGTGCTCAGGTGGGATATCTTCCGTTTGATTTTAAGAACTTACAATGGGCGAGGACGGGCGATTGGAAGTGGAACGCGATGCCGATCCTACCGTCGATGCTTCCAAGCCTGCTCGCCCCCGGCACGATCGGTGGAGCGATACACGATGCAGCATCGCTGGAAACGGGGATCCCTCGCGGTACGCCCGTGGTAATGGCCGCTGCCGATAAAGCCTGTGAGGTGCTCGGTGCGGGCTGCATCGTTCCGACCGTTGCCGCTTTAAGTTATGGCACCACCGCAACGGTGAACACGCTCTCGCAACGCTATCTCGAAGCCGTACCGTTCGTACCACCCTATCCGGCAGCGATTCCGCACGCCTATAACACCGAGGTACAGATTTTTCGCGGCTACTGGATGGTGAACTGGTTCAAAGAACAGTTCGGTCACCTCGAACAGCAGGCCGCACGGACGAGCGGGAAACCGGTCGAAAGCTATTTCGACGATCTCGTCGATTCGGTGCCGCCGGGCTCGATGGGCCTCATGCTACAGCCGTATTGGACGCCGGGCATTCGGATGCCCGAAGCGAAGGGAGCGATCGTCGGATTCGGCGATATCCATACGCGCGCGCACCTGTACCGCGCGATGCTCGAAGGGTTGGGGTTTGCGCTCCGCGATGGGTTGGAGCGGATCGAAAAGCGCGGCGGCGTACGCGTGACGAGCCTGCGTGTGGCAGGTGGAGGTTCGCAGAGCGATGCCGCCCTGCAGTTGACCGCCGATCTCTTCGGCTTGCCGACGGCACGGCCGCACGTCTACGAAACCTCCGGGCTCGGCGCGGCGATCGACGCCGCGGTCGGCCTCGGATTTCACCGCGATTTCCCCACTGCCGTCGGCGAAATGACGCGTACCGCGCGCGTATTCGACCCCGCCCCCGAAGCGCAGAAGCTCTACGACGAACTCTATACGGGCGTCTACCGGCACATGTACGGGCGGCTCGCGCCGCTCTACCGCGCGATACGCCGTATTACGGGCTATCCTTCATGAGCCAAGAACTATCCCCCGATCGCCAAGCCCTGCTCGCTCGCATCGAATCGATGGATCCAGGCGAGCTGGATACGCTCCCCGTCGGTATTATTACGCTCGCGCTCGACGGCACGATTCTCCGCTACAATCGCACCGAGGCCGGGCACTCGCGGCGCCATGCCGCGGCCCAGATCGGGCGAAATTTTTTCCGCGAGGTCGCTCCCTGCACCGCAGATCCGCTCTTCGAAGGGCGCTTTCGCGAGCTTGCGCTACCCGAGGGCCACGGAACGGTGGAGTTCGACTACGACTTTGCTTTTCCGTGGGGTAGCGAACGCGTCCTCATCTCGTTTTTACGGGCTCCGGGCGTCCCTCGCATCCAAGTCGTCGTTACGTGGCCCGCCCAACAATAAAACTCGATTCGCTGAATCTTCTTCACCCGCTCATCGGCGCAGCGCTCCCCGAGCGTAGCATAAAGGCGTGGCAACCAGCGTTCCGATCATTCGAACCGTCACCTTAAACCCCGCCGTCGATGAGGCGATCGCCGTGGAACGGCTCGCGTTGGGCAGCATCAACCGGTGCGAGCTCGATGCCGTCGATCCCGGTGGTAAGGGCATCAATGCCGGTCGTGTCATCCACCGCCTCGGGCGCCCGACGCTGTTGCTCGGGTTCGTCGCCGGCGTCACCGGTGCATACCTGCGCGCCGCGTTAGATCGCGAAGGCGTTCCCCACGCGTTTGAAAGCATCGCAGGCCTAACACGCATCAATGTGATGCTGCTCGAACGAGCGAACGGAAGGCGAACGCGCATGTATCTCCCCGGAGCAAGCGTTACCGCAGCGCAACTGCAGCGATTACGGAACGCGCTTGACGATGCACCCTCGGGATCGCTCGTCGTTCTCGGCGGCAGTCTCCCCCCGGGAGTTCCGGAAACCTTTTATGCCGCGACGATAACGCGGCTACGCGAGCGTGGCGTCCGCTGCATTCTCGACACATCGGGAACGGCATTGGAGCGCGCGCTTCCCGCGCGACCGCTTTTAATTAAGCCAAGCCTCGATGAAGCCGAGCAGGTGCTCGGACGCAGCCTTCCCGACACCGACGCCGTCATCGAAGCGGCTCGCGAACTTCAGCGCCGGGGCGCCGAAAATGTCGTCATTTCGCGCGGCGAATCGAGTACGATCGCGCTCGCCGACGACGGCCTCTGGGAGGCACGGCCGCCGGAGATCGCCGCGTGCAGCACCGTCGGCTCCGGCGACTCGATGGTGGCGGGCCTTGCAATCGCCATGAACGAGGGCATGTCTTTTCCCGAGGCGCTCCGGCTCGGCACCGCGGCCGGTGCGGCAACCGCGATGACGACCGGGACCCAACTCGGCGATGCCCGCGAAATCGCGCGACTTCGCGAACTCGTGGTTATTTCGAAGCGCGCTTCATAAACGGCCCACCGAAAAGCGGCGAGAGTCCGCAAAAATTGATCAGCCCCGAAAGAAGGAAGACTAACCCGATGATCCCGACGATATCGCGGCCGATTCCGTGTAGGGAATGATAGGCCCAAAACATGAGCAGAACGCCGATGACGGCGCGGATGACGCGGGCTGTGCCGCTAAAGAGAAAATCAACCATGCGAAAGCCCTTTGTAACGATCGCGGCAAAATCCTTGCGGATTTCTATACTCCGGAACCAGCGAGAGCGCGCAGCGCCTCGGGGAGAGTAATGCCGAGCTCCTTTTTTAGAAGCTTTTCGTAATTCCAAATTTCAGCAATCGCGAGCGGCTCGTTCCCCAGCGCCCGATATGCCCGCACGAGCATCGCCCGGGGAAGCTCGTCGAGCGGATCGAGTTCGATCGTGGCGCGGGCGGTCGCAACCACCCCGCTCCAATCTCCCGCTGCGCCCTGCGCCGCACCGAGCGCGCTCCCGATCGCTCGCGCTGCCGACCTCATCCGCTCCACCCGCTCGCCGAACCAACCCCAAGGGGCCCAGTCCCACGTTGCCCCGGCTACGGCCTGAAGTATCGTCGACATGCTCTCTGCATCGCGCAGTGGGTCGGCGTGGGCAGCGAGGGCCAAGAGGCGTTGATAGTTCGAGCCAACGCGCGGCCCTAACGACAGCACGCCGTTACGAAGTTGGAGTGCATCCGGATTGCCGAGTTGCTCGCGTGCTCGATGGAGCGCGGCCTTCAGTGCATTCGCTCCGGCGTCTCCATCGAGATCCGGCCACAAGATATCGATCGCGCGCTCGCGATGAACAGATCCCCCTTCGGTAATCAGCAGCGCGACGAGAGCCAAGCTGCGTTCCGATAGGGACACTCGCTCTCCCTCTCCGGAGAACACATCTCCGCGCACGATATCGACGAATAGGTCGGCATCGATATCATGTTTGGGTTGATGCACATCGCCAAAACGGCGCACGAGCACGTCGAGAACCGTCGGCAGATTCGAGAGCTCTCTCTTTGCAAGGTTATCGATCCCCGCTTTGATTTCCGCGCCCCGATGATTTCCGGCCAACGCAACCGCTCTCGTCATGAAAGTCGCCGACCGGTCCGGATCGACGAATCCCAAAACCGCCGCGGCCAACATTTCGATCCACGTCAGCCCCGATGCCGCGGCGATCGCTACGGCCCGCTCCAGATAGCGGCGCCGGTCGTCAAATGCAGAGGAACGCTCCGCTAACAGCATCGCCGAGAAAGCATCTTCCCGAGGATCCGTCCACTTCGTCGTGCGTAGGTCGATACCGTCGAATGCCGCCGCGATACGCCAGTGCGTCGGCGATGCGCCATGATAAAGCTGCCGCAGCAACAGCGACTTCGCGAGGTTCGCAGCGTGGTCGTCACCCTGAAGCCACGAGATCATCAGCGCCTCGGCGGTGCTCGAAGCGTCGGTATAACTTACAGGAATCAATCGATCCGTCATACCGCTGCGAATCTGTGTGAATGGCCCTTCGGAGCCGAGCGCGCGTTGCAATTCGCCGCGCGTGAGGATGCTCTGGAAGTAAACGAACCAAGCTGGATATCGTGCAATCGTTGCCCGAACCTTACGATAATACGCGAGAGCCTCGTCCCACGACCGTTCTTCCATGGCAATAAGAAGCGCGACCGCATCGCCGAATATCCTGCTGCCCCGCTCCTCGCGGAGGATCGTGAGGGTTTTGCGAGCTTCGTCGAGCTCCCCCGATTCGGCAAGCAAAGCGGCGATTGCCCCTAGCAAGAGATTTCGTAGTAGAGAATTCGAAGGAGCTGCTTCCAGCGCAGAGCGGGCCTCCTCCAACAACTGCTGCGGGGATCGAAACGTCCGCCGTGAAGGCAGCAGGGCGAGCCAAAGATTCGGAAAGCTTGCGAGGTCGACCGTCGAACGAAGCATGTACTCGAGAATCATCCCAGGATATGCGTACTCAGAGAGATGCAGCAGATGTTGCTCGCGCACGAGATGCTCCGCGACGGAGAATTTACCGATAGCAACGCAACCACGAATCGCGCGAAGCTCCTCACGCAAGGAACTGGCGGCGTCGACCATAGCAGCCGCCGCCTCCTTCATCTCGGCGCCGTATCGTTCGTGAATACAGAGTGCGAGGATGGGCAGCACTCGAACGATCCCGTTGTCGTTCTGGGCGAGTTGATACTCTTT
>JAJYRI010000141.1 GCA_021794175.1 bacterium | reverse complement strand
TCGCAGCAACCGGCGTTCCGGGAACCCGCTCCGCACACCAATATCTTCGGGCGCCTCCTCGGTGCGATTCGCGGTGCGAAGACGACCGTGCAGTTGCAGACGACGCAGGAGACGCACGGCGGCCTCTTGATGCCGCTTCCGCCCGCGAACGATCAAGTGCTCGGCGGGAAGACGAATATCTCGTTTCGCACCGGCGGACGCACGGTAACGCTCGGCCTTTCGAGCCGTTTCGAACATCTCTCGCGTGGGCTGATCTCGTCGGAGAATCCCGCGCCGACGCTCGACCCGGTGCTCGGTTTCGATGCGGCGAGCCGGCTCGCGTTGCCGCCTGCAGCATTTAACGATCTGACCCATTCGAGTATCGGCGCGAGCCTCGCCGTTCCGGTGAACTCGCACGTGACCGTCGGTTTGGGTTATCGCAGCGGAACCTTGGTCGGCACCTACGGTTCGCTCTCGCCGACGACGCTCTCGGGCACCGACAGTCGCTACTTCGGGAAATTAACGTACACGCTGCCGCACGCGCCGGCGACGCTGACGTTCCAAGCGCGGCAATACCGTTTTAACGACAATCTCCAATTGACGCCGAATGAGACGCAATTACGCGCCGGCGTCGATCTCACGATTAAATTCTGATTCCGCGAACGCTGCTCGCCGTCGCCGTCGTCGCGGCGGCGCTGCTGGGAATCGTGCAACTCGGCTCCGACGCCCTCTTCGCGCGCGCCGCCGTACCGGTATCGCTGCCGCGCGCCGTTCCGCAGCGTTGGGGATCGGCGATCTATCGCGCGATCGATCGCATCGCCCCCGCGCCGTTCGTTGCGAGGGAGCTCGGGCGTAAAGCGCTGCGCCACGGTGACACGGCGAGCGCGGAGAAGTACGCGGTAACGTTGCCGCAAGGCGGGGCGCGCGACGCATTGTTCGCTTCGATCTCACGCGCGCGCGGCGAAGAAGCGCTCGCGATCGAATACGAACTCGCCGGGCTCGATCTGCCGCGCTTGCGCGCGCGCATCGATGCGCTCGACGCGCAGCATCCGCGCGCCGCCTATGCGCTCGCCGAGCGCGTGCGTGCGCGCCTTGCGACGACGCGAACGCACCCCGACGCCCTGGCCAATATCTCGTGGCGCTGCGGCACGATCGCCACGAACGCCGTCTATCACGGGCACCGTGCCTCGCTCTGGAACCCGCGTGCGCGCCGCGCCTACCTCGCCGCCGCGCAGATGGCGCCCTACGACAACCAATATGCGCTCGGCGTCGCCGCGTATTATTATCGCGTGCGGGAGAACGAACGCGCGCGAGCGTGGTATCGGCGCGTCACGACGATCGATCCGGCGAGCGCCGACGGCTGGGCGGGTTTGGGAAGCCTCGCGTTGCGCGACGGCGATCTCGCCGGCGCGCGCCGTTATCTTGCGATCGCAAGTCGCTACGGCCCCAACGCGGGAAGCGTGCGGATCCTCGCGCGCCGAATCGCCGCGCAGGCGCGCCCGTGAGAGTGGCGTTCGACGCGCAGCCGACCGTCGGCAGCGCGACCGGCATCGGTGAGTATGCGCGCGAGCTCGCGCGCGCGCTCGGCGAGATTACCGAGATCGAACTCGTGCCGCTGAGCGCGCCGCGAATCGACCCGTGGCGCTTCGATCGGCGCGTGTTTTGGGATCAGCTGTTGCTTCCGCTCGCTGCCGCGCGTTCGCAAGCGACGCTCTTGCATTGCACGTCGGGAACGATGCCGGCTTTCTCGACGCTGCCGATCGTGTTGACGCTTCACGATGCGGCGTGGCTGCGCGTGCAGGGGCACACGCGCTTCTACGCGCGCGCGTATTTCGGCACGTTGATGAAGCGACTTTCGACGCACACGCGCGCGATCGTCACCGATTCGTGGTTCTCGGCGCGCGAGATACTCGCGCTACACCCCGCCATCGAGGAGCGCAACCTGCACGTGATTCCGCCCGGCGTCGCCGAGGAATTTGCGCGCTTGGAGCCGCACGCCGAGGAACGGGCGACGATTCTCGTCGTCGGCACGGTGGAGGCGCGGAAGAACCTCGAGGTCGTGATCCGCGCGCTGCCGACGTTACCCGGCGTACGTGCGATCTCGGTTGGGCCGAGCACGCCCTATCGCGAGCACTGCCTTGAGATCGCGCGCGAACTCGGCGTCGAGGAGCGGATCGAATTTCGCGGCTACATCGAGCGCGCCGCGCTGCTCGATCTCTACGCGCGCTGCACCGTGCTCGCGATGCCCTCGCGCTACGAAGGCTTCGGCTTACCGCTCGCGCAGGCGCGCTGCGCCGGGCTGCCGTCGATTACGGCGCGCGGTTCCTCGCTCGACGAGATCGCGGGCGACGTGGTGCCGCGCATCGATCCCGACGACGTGCAAGGCTGGAGCGAGGCGCTCGGCGCGGTCTTTGCTGATCCCGAGCGCGCGCGTCGCGCCGCCGCGAACGACCGCGCAGCGGCCGTCGAGCGCTTTTCGTGGCGTCGCGCGGCGCAAGCGACCGCCGAGCTCTATCGAATCGCTTCGGTATAAACCGGCGAGCCGGGGGCACCGGCGGGAACGCTGCCGTCGTCGGGGGCGAGCATCAGGCGCACCGGAAAGCTCGAGCCGGCATCGGGAATCGTCGTGATGTGCAGGCGCAGAAACCCGCGCGCCGGGACGACGTAGCTGCGTAGTTTGTAGCGTGTAAACGCGCGCACTTGATGCGATTGGACCAAGACGCGATCGATGAGATAGGTGCCGGTCGCACTACCGCCGCGCGGATTTTCGTAGAGCGCGATCGTCTGCGCTTGGTGCGTCGGGTTGACGACGTTGATCTCGAAGTTCTGCAGCACGCCGTAGTCGCCGGAGAGCGCTTGCCCCACGAGATCGTTGGGAAGCGGCACTTGCCCGACTGCGAGTTCGAGATAGGGATCCTCGACGCTCCATTGCGTCGAGTAGGTAAATTCGGGAATCGAATAGATGCCGCGCGCGTGCGCGTGGTGCCCTTGCAAGAGCGTGTCGCTTTTAGGCGGCGAGTTCGGTGAATCGCTTGCCTTCTGCGCGAAGAGCATCAGGTGAATCAAGCCGCCGTTGAGCACGCGTAATTGCAGCAGATCGCTGACGATGGAATCGGCGGGAAGATCCTGCACCGCGAGATTCACGCTGCCGTAGCCGGGGAGCTGAACGATCTTGCCTTCGTTGGTCACGAGATGCACGAGGAAGCGTTTGGTGGAGAGATGCCCCGCCTCCATCTCGTTCGGGCTCGGCCCGCCGCGTCCGTCGATAAATTGCAGCAACGCGGGTTCGGGCGAGGTATTCGTTGCGCGCAACACGATGCGGCGCGCGATCGAATGCGGCGGATTGTAGTGAAAGTAGAGAAAGCGCGACGGCGCTTGTCGGTGGAGATCGGCGGTGAAGAGGACGCCGTCGGTGGTGAGGCGTTCGGGGAAATCGCTGACCATCAGCGAGGACGGCGAGATGCGCGGAGCGGCGATGTTCTCGACGGTGAGGTTGACGGTGGAGTCGACTTCGATGTAGTTGTTGCCCTGCAGCGTGACCGGAACGCTGAGATTCAGCACGTCGTCGACGCCGAGCGGTGCATCGATGCCGATCTGCGAGCGGCTGAAAACGAGTTGCGCGCCGGGGCGCAGCGTGACGCTCGCGGCGATCGCGTCGGCGACGCGCTTGAGCACGAACGAGGCGCTCGCCGGTTCGCCGGTAACGCGAACCAATAACGTGTGCTGCGGCACGGTGCCTGCGGGATAGGCGACGACGATCGGGAGGGTCGCGGAGATGCCGCGGCTATCGGTGAGCGTCACGCTGGTCGAACCCGGCGCGAGCCCGGCGATGCTGAGCATCTCGGTGTTCGTGTTGTAGCTCACTGCGGCGACCTGCGGGTTTCCGCCGGCGAGCGTAACGGTGCCCAGCGTGTTGCCGACCGCGACCTGAACCGAGGAGCCGACCGCGACGAGCGCCGAGGCGGGCGAGAGCAGGATCGGCACCGGCGTCGGGCTCGGGGTGGGGCTCGGCACGGGCGTCGGCGAGGAGAGCGGCGTCGGCGACGGCGCCCCGGAGGGCAGCGCGCTCGGCGCGAGCGGCGGCGCGGGCGTGAGCACCGGCGCCGGCGTGGCGGGT
>JAJYRI010000140.1 GCA_021794175.1 bacterium | reverse complement strand
AGTCCGCCACGGCAAAGGCGATCCGTTACGCGCTCACCCGTTGGGACGCACTGATCCGCTATTGCGACGACGGGCGCATCGAGATCGATAACAATGCGGCGGAACGCGCGTTGCGATGCGTTGCGCTCGGACGGAAGAACTTTCTCTTCGCTGGTAGCGATGCCGGCGGCGAACGAGCGGCGGCGATCTACAGCCTGCTGGGCAGCGCGAAACTCAACGGCTACAACCCCGAAGCGTTTCTGCGCGAAGTGCTCGCGCGCATCGCCGACCATCCCATCAACCAGATCGCCGAATTACTTCCGTGGAACTTAAAAGCGACGGATGACACATCGCTCGCCGCCAACGATGCGACGACCAATCTTTTGCTGCAGGACTAAGCGGCTCAGCACGATAGCCCGCTCGCCGTCAAGACGGTCTTGGGAAGACGCTTACTCTTAAAGCGCAGCAGCGGGAGAACGGGGCTACGATCACGCGGAGCGTGAAACCGCTTCCCGAGAAGGTGCTTGTCGCGGCGTCTTCGACTTGGGGGTAGTTTTGGGGGTGTACACGAGTCGCAGGAGACGCGTATGTCGCGTATGTCGCGTATGTCACGAGGAAAATGGGAATTTCGCTCCCTCGTGAGCGTCGTATAGCGCTGACTGTTAATTAGCGGGTCGCTGGTTCGAGTCCAGCATCCGGAGTCAGGGTTTACCCACGAAACCAAGATTTACCAACCTCGTAGGCTAGAACGGCGGGCCGGGCCGACCTTGCTTGCTAGCCCGGGTGATTCGAACGTCCGAGCAACGTAGCGCCTACAACTTCGCACGCGCCCCGCCCCCGTGCCGAATCGGCTACCGTCGATCGAGGAGGGTGCTCAGGCGGGTTCGTAGCTCGGTCGGCAGGCTTGCTTCCCCTGCCAGCGTGGCGAGTTCGCGTTCGACGATGCGCACGCGGAGGGAGTCGAGCGCGATGCCGGCGTCGCGTGCCAGGACAGCGAGCGCATCGCGTTCGTCGGGCGCGAACGCTTCGCGCGTCTCTTTCTCGCCGCAGAGTAAGAAACCGGCGAGCTCCCCGCGCACGATCATTGGGAACGCCAGCTCGCCGACGAGTGCGGAATTGCGGTCGTGCGGATCGACGGTGGTATGCCACGTGCGCATTTCGAGTATCGCATAGTCGTTCTCGTCGACCGCTTTCGCGTCGGCGAACGTCGATTGCAGCGCAACGTACGATTCGCCCTGTCGTGCGTAGAAGGCGCACGCAGAGAGGCGCATCCGCGACTGGGCGACCTCGACGGTCTTGCGCACGAGTTCTTCGGGCGTCGTGATGAGCGCCGCTTCGCGCGCGAAGCGACGAACCGCAGCTTCGGCAGCATGGCGCTCGCGAAAAAACACATCGTCGACGTAGCGATCGACGCGATTGTGAATGAAGCGCACGGAGAGTCCCAGCACGAGGGCACCGCCGAGCTGTAGCGTGACCGAGGTGTTGCTGCCCTGCTCGACGAGGTGGCCGAGCAGCCATTCGAACGTGATGAAGAGGCCGACGACCACGAACGAGACGCCGGTGTAGACGACCGCACGGTTGACGACGAACCCGATATCGAGCACGCGGTGACGCAAAATCGTGTAGCCGAGGCCTACGGGGATAAAAAACGCCGTAAAGCCGCAGTATTGCACCCACGTCGGCAGCACCCCAATGGCACCCGCGATGAGAATGGCGATCACCCCTGAGAAACCGATCGCGAACGTCATGAGTATCCACCACACGCGCACGCGCTCTGCGCCGCTTGCTGTGCGATAGGATGCGATAAAAGCGCAAAGCGCCAGCACCAAGACGGTGGCGTACCACACAACGTAGGCGACGAGGAAGACGCGTGTCGCACTGAGATTTCCAAAAACGAAGTCGCTGAAAAGATACGCGCCCGCAAGCAGCAAACCGAGCGTTCCGACCGCCGGTGTCGCACGCGCGAGACGCTCCCGGAAACCGCCCGGTCGAGGCGGTGGAAAGGTGCATGCGAAGGCGAGCACGGCGGCAGCCCCGAGTGCGAAGAGCGTCTCGGTGAGAAGGAGGGGCACGAACCGGAGATTTGGATCGGCAACGACGTTGAACGTGATGCCGATGGCGGCACCGTACGCCGCTAAAAATAGCGCGAGCGCGCGAGCTGCCGGATCGTCTCCACGGCGCCACGCGACAATGCCGGCGATCAAAAGAAATGCGCAACGCGTTAGCATGACGATGAGGAGCAGCCCGAACGGTGGAGGCGGCGACGCGGTCGCGGTGAGCGAAAGGGCGGGGCCGTCGGGGCGGTTCAGGTGCACGATGAGGCGATCGCCGGGCCGCGGCGACTCCTCGATTACGCGAGCGGCGAGCGTTTGCTGAATGAAGATCACGTCGCCGGGGCGCAGGCCGGCCTTCGCTGCGGGTGAGCCGGGCAATACACGAATTATCCGGCTACCGGTGCGCTCCGGTCGCTGCCTGAAGCCGAAATCGCCGCCCTCATTGATATTGGCGAGCGACGCGACGGTGAGGAGAAGGGCGAGCGCGATCAGCGCACCCACGGAGATTTTCCACGCAGCACGCATGCGCGTCACGTTACCCCGGTGCCGTTGAGCGAACGAGCTCGCGACGGCCCACTCCGTCGGCAGGCGGCCACGAAAACGGGAGGGGTACGTCGTGCGTCATCTTTATTGGGTACTCCCCATGCAACAAACCGTTTTGGCGGTAAAATGTCGGCTGTCCTGGTCGCGTGGCGCCGCCCGGCAATCCGATGGGGATTGTCGATGGCGTTTGCGGGGTGGAAGGCGGGCTCGGGCGTCACCGAAGGTCGAATAACGGATACGACGTGCCCCGCTTGGGGAATGCAGAAGCGATTTACCGATGCTCGCGACTGCATTTGCCGCCGGAGGTTCGAGCGTCCGACGACGTGCGACTTAAAAATCAATCGTGCATTTTGAAGGCCAAGGCACGTAGCCGAACGCGGAGGCAATCGCAAGCAGCACAAACGCTGCTATTCCTAGAAGATTGATGGCGAGGTTAAAATATAGCCCGCGCTTTCCACCGATGCCCCCAATGAGGATCATCGCCACGGCCGCTGCACGGATGTATGGCAACGCGAAAAGTACCGGCGCGAACATGGTGACGACAAGCATTCCAGGATAGAAGCCGCAGCTCTCACCAATGGAGATCGCCATGAAAATAAACACGAGCTGGACGGCTAGCGCTGCCGATGCGAACGCGCAACCTAGGTGAATAAGAAGACGCGTGATGGGCGTCAGTCCCGTATACGGTTGGCGCACCCAGAGGTCATTCGTTCGTTCGCTTGAGTCGACCTACCTCGTCTCGTGCTTGTTGCATCCATTCGACGGATGCACGACCAAAAAGTGAGGAGCGTGCACTCGGCCGTGGCGAAGCCGTCTCCAACTCAAGGGGGAGTATCCCGACGCCGGGGTGCGCGATTTCGTAAATGATTGTCGGCCGAGGTGGGAGCTCGGCATGTCGGCGTCAGGAACGCGGTTCGCGTTCTTTCGGCACGACGGAATCGGCGACGATCCACGCGGTGCCGGCGATGGCAATGGTTTCGAGGCCTTCGCTCCAGTTACCGTGGTTGCCCGGATACGCGATCAGCATCGGAATCCAAATCGTAACGCCGAACGCAAGAAACAGTATCGTCAGCAGGCGGCTCGCGAGCTGCGCCTGGCGACGCGTAAGAATCGCTATTCCGGCGACGGCAAGAGCGACCGTGGTAACGACGACCCAAAAGTTGCCGCCGCCCGGCATCCACGGAGGAACGAGGCTTGCGGTGCGTGCAAAGAACTCGATTTGCTCGATCGCAAACGAAAGATTGCAGAGTCCCCACATCGTCGTCGCCAAAGAATCCAGGCCGTAGACGGCCGCCGCGCCCGCTACTAGTGCCAATGGGTAGAACACGTTCCCCCAACTTGCATACACCGTCGGCTCGCGAAAAATCGGCGGCACGAAGGTCAGCGCGATAACTGCGTAAACGATTGTCAGTAGTAGCGACCCGCGCTTCGCCGTCGTGGGTAGCAACATCGCCAGGCCACCGAGGAGCTGCGCGACCGAAGTAACGTATAGGAAAATCTGAGGAGGTCGCGCCGAATTTCGGGTAAACGTGCGGAGCGGCGTAGTCCGTTGAGCACATTATCTCATGCGGCTTTCTCTTGTGCAAGTGCGATTGTTTTGTAGCCGTCGATTCGCCTCCATGTCATCG
>JAJYRI010000139.1 GCA_021794175.1 bacterium | reverse complement strand
GAAGCGCGCGAGCGTTTGGCGGCTTTGGAAACGGCGCGGCGGACGCAACGCGAACGAAAGGCCTTCGTCAACGATGCGCTTCTTGCACTCGATGCACTTCGCCCGGAGCCCGGAGAGTACGCCGTTATGCGCGAGCGTCGCACGTTGCTCGCGCACGGGGAGCGTATTGCGGCGGCGTTGCGTCTGGCGCACGAAGCGTTACGCGGCGATGAATCCTCCGCCGAGGCGGCGATCGGCGGCGCCGACGCCGCGCTTCGATCGGTCTCCGTGCTGTTGCCGGAGATCGCCGATATCGTGACGCGCATCGGGGCGTTGCAGGGTGAATTCGTCGATCTCGCACTCGAAATTTCGCGCGTACTCGAGCGTTTGGAGCGTTCGCCGGGTGAACTCGACTCGCTTGAATCCCGCTCTGCGGAGTTCGAACGGATCGCGCGCATCTACGGAAATGGAGATCCCGACGCTCTCGTCGCGCTCCGGAGCGAGATGCGCGAAGCCGTCGACTTCCTCGAGAATGGTGAGGGGTTACTCGCTGCTGCTCGGGAGGCGGAACGAGCGGCGGAGGAACTGCTCGCGACCGCCGATGCTCGCCAGCGCTCGGTGCGTCGCGATGCCGCGCGGCGTTTGCGCGAAAGCGTCGAAGGAGAGTTCGCGGCGCTCTCGTTAGCGGGAGCGCATTTCGGCGTGAGCTTCGAAGCGCGCGGCGAGATCGGCATCCATGGGAGCGAACGCACGATGTTCACCTTCGCGCCGAACCCCGGCGAGCCGGAGCGACCGCTTGCGAAGATCGCCTCGGGCGGCGAGCGCTCGCGGGTTTTACTGGCACTGGTACTCGCGCTTGCATCGGTTCGTCGCGGCGCGAGCTACATCTTCGATGAGGTCGACGCCGGTATCGGCGGCGCCGTCGCAGTTGCCGTCGGAGAGCGACTGGCACGCTTAGCGAACGATGCGCAGGTGATCTGCGTGACGCACCTCGCGCAGATCGCCGTTCACGCACGCGCTCAAATCGTGCTGGAGAAAGTTCCGCTCGGCGACGGCACCGCGATCGCGCTCGACCCGGTCGTCGACGCTGCGGGGCGCGAGAGCGAGATCGCACGCATGCTCTCGGGCGAGCCGCATCGACAGGCACTCGATCACGCGCGTGAGATGATCGCGCGCGCGGCTGCCGCTACGGAATCTGGTGGATCTTTAAAACGTTCGTCCCGCCCGCGCCGACCGGCATCCCGGTCGTGAAAGCAATCAAATCGGCGCGTTGCACGAAGCCCTCTTCTTGCATGCGGCGTTCGGTGACGTAGAGCAGCACGTCGATCGAGGCATATTGGTCGATCAGCAGCGCCTCGACTCCCCAGACCAACGCGAGCCGTTGCGCGACCCGTCGGTGCGGCGTTAAAGCAACGATGCGCGCGCTCGGACGGAACGCGGCGATATGATGGGCGGTGTTTCCGGTCGTCGTACCGGTAACGATGAACGGAATGCCGAGCTCGCTGCTCGCTCGCGTCGCCGCCTCGGCGATGGAACTGGCGATCGTGGGTTCGCTTTTCTCAAGCCGACGATCGCGCAACGTCGCATGCGGGTAATGTTTTTCGATCTCGCGAGCGATCTCGGCCATCGTTCTCACCGCCTCGGTGGGGTACGAACCGCGTGCGGTCTCCCCGGAGAGCATGATCGCGTCGGTTCCGTCGAGGATCGCGTTGGCGACGTCGGCGACCTCCGCGCGCGTCGGACGTGAATTCGAGGTCATCGATTCGAGCATCTGCGTCGCGGTAACGACCGGTTTGCTCGCGCGATTGCAGCGTGCGATGAGATCTTTCTGGACCAACGGCACCTGTTCGAGCGGAATTTCGATGCCGAGGTCGCCGCGCGCAACCATGATGCCGTCGGCGGCGGCGATAATGCGCTCGATATCTTCGAGGGCTTCGTGTTTCTCGATCTTGGCGAGCACCGGAATGCGCTTGCCGCGCTCGCTCATGAAGTTCTTCACGCGCTCGATATCGGCAACGCTACGCACGAACGAGACGGCGACGTAGTCGACCTGTTGTTCGAGTCCAAACGCGAGAAATTCGAGATCGCGATCGGTGACGGCATCGATATTGAGGGAACCGTCGGGGTAGTTGATTCCCTGGCGCGCTCGCAGATCGCCGCCGAATTCGACGGTGGTAACGACCCGCTCGGCGTTTTTTTCGATAATGCGCAACGCAATCGAACCATCCTGAAGATAGATACGCTTGCCGACTTCGACATCGTGAGGAAGCGCTGCATAGGAGACGCTTACCCCCTCGGCGCCGCCGACCCGGTCGTCGACGTACAACTCGAAGCGGTCGCCGCGCTCGAGATGCACGCTCTCGATGCCCTCGGTGAAGCTGCCGGTGCGCACCTTCGGGCCGGGAAGATCCTGTAAGAGCGCAATGTGGATGCCGAGTTCGTCGGCGAGTTCGCGCGCCGTGCGGATGACTGCGGCGTGCTCGTCGGGCGTACCGTGCGAAAAATTCAGGCGGAAGACATTTGCGCCGGAGACCAGCAGAGAGCGCATAACGCTTCGCTCGCGCGAGGCCGGGCCGATCGTCGCAACGATCTTCGTCCGTTTTTGCATGATCGGTTCCATCGTCTTTGCGATGCGAGCCCGAGATTGCAGGCTCCTGCGTGCTTCGGCGCGCAATACGCGCCGAAGCGATGAGCGAGCATTTGACCGGTGACGACGACCGACGCGAGCGACGGAGGCGCGATGCCCTCAGCGCGTTCGGTTCGCTGCTGTTACATGCACTGATGGCGGCGACGCTCTTTACGATCTCGATCGCGCCCTCGGCGCAACAACCCGAGGCGAACGCGAGCACGAGCACCGTGCTGATCGTCGAACGGCAGGTCGCCGCAGTGCAGGCGAATCCGCGCCCGCAGCCGCCGCGCCCGAAGATCCTCCCGCGCCCTCCGCAACCGCCGCGCCCCCCGCAGCAGCCGCGCTTGCTCTCGGTAACGCGGCCGAAAGCCTCGCCGCAGCCGCCGCCGCGCCCCATTCGCACGCCGCGTCCGTCGCCGGCGCCGCCGCAGGCCGCGCCGACCGCCCGCCCGAGCGCCGCACCCCTCGTCGCACGCGTCGCGCCGCACCCGAGCCCCGAACCGACGCTCGCCCCGCGCCCCTCGCCGCAGCCCACGCAAACGCCGCGACCGGTCCCCTCACCACAGCCGACGCACGTCCCGTCACCGGCTCCGAGCACCGCGCCCTCCCCCGCGCCGACGCACGTTCCCTCGCCGGCACCGCACCCGGTGCCCTCACAGGCGCCGCACCCGGTGCCCTCACAGGCGCCGCACCCGGTGCGCAGCGTCGCCACGCCGGGGCCGAAACGCTCGGCGGCTCCGGGCCCGAAGGCGCCGGTCGCGCACGCCGTCGCTGCGCCGCCGCGCCCGGTCGCGGTTGCCCCGACCCCGAAGCCGCGCGCGAAAGGACGCCCGAACCCCTACCAGCAGCACCTCAATGCACTCATCCCGCACGTGCGCTCGACGCCGCGCGGCATGACGCGGGTCCGGACGGTCTATCACCTCGGCAGTAACCTCGGCCCGACGCCGCCGAGCAGCGTGATCGCCGCGACGAAATTTCTCTATCGCCACAACGGTAGCGACGGGCAAATCGAGATGTGGGTAACGGGGATCTCGCACCGCGGACCGTTCACGATCTGCCACGGGTGGCTCGTGCGCGTGCCGCCGCCGCGCTACACCACACCTCCGGGGCCGATCGGCGGGCTCTTCACGCAGAGCACGCGTCCGTTTCTCAACCCGATGCGCGGCGGCGAACGGCCGATCGTGCAGGCGAATGTTTCCTACACCTGTGATCCGAAGTTGCTCGAGCCGTTCAAGCCTCCGTCGCCGTAACGACGAAGAAATCGTCGGATCTCCGCGCTTGTCATGTCCGCCCGCTCCCAGGGGGCGACCTGAAAACGACGTGGGAGCAAAGCGGTGGTTTGGGCCCGTATCAAGCGATTTGACCACCCGCAAAAAACCGAAAAAACCGCGCGCCGAACCAGCGCCCTCCCGAACGCCCGACCAGCGATTCACTCTGCAAGGATCCGGCGTTGCCCGGCCACGTGGTGATTCCCGTCCACGGCCTCAGCCGCGACGTGGCATCCGGCACCCTTCTCTCGATTCTCAAACGCGTAGGTTTACGATGACATGCCAGGCCACTTTTAAGCGCGCACCTGACGCAACCGCCTGGCCTCACGTTCCCGAACTTCTGGGCGTAGTCGGCCGCTCGATGCAGCATGCGAGAGCGTTGCGGAAGGCGTGCGCCTCTGAGA
>JAJYRI010000138.1 GCA_021794175.1 bacterium | reverse complement strand
TTTTCCGCCGGGTGCAGCGTTGCTCATCGGTCACAATGCTACGGCATTGCTCCCTCTTCGCGCCTCGCCCCGCCGAAAAATCCCTCGTCGGATCATGTTGCGCGACTTGCGGCTCAGGACACTAGAGGCACCCCGTCGAGTACGTCAAACTTCTCCGCGTTATGACTGCACATGAAAAACGCGTTCCAATTACCGTCGCCGACGGCGACGGCATCGGCCCTGAAATTATGGATGCTACCCTGCGGATTATCACCGAAGCAGGCGCTCGCATCGATATTGAAAAGATCGAAATCGGCGAGGCGGTCTACAAACGCGGCCTCGACAGCGGCATCGAACCGGCTTCCTGGGAATCGCTGCGCCGCACTCAGGTTTTCCTAAAAGCCCCGATAACCACGCCTCAAGGGGGCGGTTTTAAAAGCCTCAACGTCACCGTGCGCAAGACGCTGGGTATGTATGCCAACGTCCGTCCGTGCGCCTCGCTTCATCCGTTCGTCTCGACCAAGCATCCGAAAATGAACATCGTCATCGTCCGCGAGAACGAAGAAGACGTCTACGGCGGCATCGAACACCGTCAAACGAATCAGGTCGCGCAATGTTTGAAACTGATCTCGCGACCGGCGAGCAAACGGATCGTGCGCTATGCCTTCGAATATGCGCGCGCGAATAAGCGCAAAAAAGTGACGTGTTTTACGAAAGACAACATCATGAAAATCACCGATGGACTTTTCCATCGGACTTTCGAAGAGATTGCCTTGGAGTACCCCGATATCGAACACGAGCATTGGATCGTCGATATCGGTGCGGCGAAACTCGCCGACACCCCCGAAGCTTTCGACGTAATCGTCATGCCGAATCTCTACGGCGATATTCTCTCCGATGTCGCCGCCCAGATTACCGGTTCGGTCGGTCTCGCGGGGTCGGCGAATATCGGCGATCATTGTTCGATGTTCGAGGCGATCCACGGCTCGGCGCCGCGACGTGCCGGCCAGAACCTCGCGAATCCGTCGGGATTACTGCACGGGGCGCTGCTGATGCTCGTACACATCGGCCAAGGAGACGTCGCCGAACGCGTTCATAATGCATGGTTATCGACGATCGAAGACGGCGTTCATACCTACGACATCTATAAAGAAAACGTTTCGAAAGAAAAGGTCGGGACTCGCGAATTTGCCGATGCGGTCATCGCTCGGCTCGGACGCGAACCGCACGTACTTCCACCCGCGCGCTACGCGGTTGGCAAGGCGATGGATCTCTCGATTCGCCCGGGCGGGACACCGCCGAAGAAAGAGCACGTCGGAGTCGATATTTTCATCGATCAACGCAATGGGAATCCCGATGAGATCGCAGCTCGCGTGAAAACACTCGGCACCGACGGAGCGAAGCTTGTCGTCATCGCCAATCGCGGGAGTAAGGTGTGGCCCGACGGTAATCCGGATACGTACTGGAGCGATCAGTGGTCGCTGCGATTCGAGGGCAAACCGTTCTCCGGGAAGCGCGTTGCCGAGCTCATCGCCGCGCTCTCGGATGCCGGCTTCGACGTCATCAAGACCGAAGGGCTCTATACGTTCGACGGGGAGCGCGGATACTCGCTCGCCCAAGGACAATAGCGTGCGGATCGTCAGCCTGCTACCGAGTGCAACGGAGATACTCTATGCAATCGGGGCAGGCGACGATCTCGTCGGCGTGACGCACGAATGCGATTTTCCGTCGCAAGCGGCATCGCTCCCGATCCTCACCTCGTCGGCACTTCCCACGGAGAGCGATGCTGCAACGATCGACCGACACGTCCGTAGCGGCATCCACCAAGGATCGAGCATCTACCACCTCGATGCGGGGCTCTTAGAGCGGCTGGCGCCCGACCTGATCGTAACGCAGGAACTCTGTGACGTCTGCGCGGTCTCCTACGAACGCGTAAACTCGGCGGCATTGAAAATGCGCGGCGATTCTCGCATTCTCGCGCTCGAACCATCTTCGTTCGAAGAAGTTCTCGGTACCATCGGAACGCTCGGTGCGGCGTGCGGGCGTGAGACCGCGGCTGCAGGAGTCGTCGCACAACTCGCCGAGCATGCCGAGCGGCTGCGCGAGCGAGCCCATCGCGAACTCACGGCATCCCCGCGCCTGCTCTTCCTCGAATGGAGCGACCCGCCGTTCCCCCCGGGTCATTGGACTCCCGATCTCCTCGCGCTTCTCGGGCTTCGCTCGTCAATCGAATTCCCGCGTGCACCCGCACGCGCGGTCTCCTGGGAAGCGATCCTCGAAAACGATCCCGATATCATTGCCGTAGCGCCGTGCGGTTTCGACCTTCCCCGGGCTCGTCGTGCCGTCGCCGATCTCGATCGTCATCCGGCGTGGCGTCAACTCCGCGCCGTGCGCGCCCGACGGGTTATCGCGCTCGACGGAAACGCGTATTTTAATCGTCCCGGTGTGCGGCTTGTCGAGGGCGCGGAGCAGTTGTTGGATGCTCTCGTGAAACTCGCGAGCTGAGCCCTGCCTCGCACGTCATGCAGGTCGGCTCGCGTGGAGCGCCCGACGAATTAGCGCGTTGAGAGATGCGCGGTCTCGTCGAGCGTGAGGATCTGCCCGCCGCGAGACGAGTACTCGATACGGGATATCGAGGCGTGCGAAAAACGCAGTGCGAGCGTATGAAAGTGCTCCCCCAGCAACTCGGCGGCAAGTGCGTGCAACGTCCCCGCGTGAGCGACGACGAGAATACGACGGCGATCGTACGGTGCGAGCTCGTCGAGCCAAGAGCGAACGCGTCGTCGCACGTCGGAAAAATTCTCACCGTCGCGGGGTTGGTAATCGCGCGCGGAGGTGAGTTGCGCACCGCTCTCGCCGGGATATGCCGCGGTGATCTCCGCCCACGTCATGCCTTCCCAAGCACCGAAATCGAACTCGCGGAGGCGAGCGTCGAAGACGAGCGGCACGGAGCGGCCCGAAAGGATCGTCGTCGCCGTCGATGCCGCGCGCGCGAGATCGCTCGAAAAGGCAGCATCGATCGGTACGTCGGAGAGCGCTGCGGCTACGGCCCGCGCCTGCGCGAGTCCGTCGGGTGAGAGCGGGATATCGCTGCGCCCTTGGAAGCGCCCCGAGCTGTTCCAGGCCGTCAGTCCGTGCCGGACCAGCAAGAGTTCCACGGGCTGCCCCATACTCGCTGCAGCATTGCCCTTCCTGCACGTCGAACGTGCGCGCCTATGGGTGAGGATTCTGCTGCGACGCGCGACCGGCGCGTAGAGATTCGGAAGATGTATAAGCTCTTCATCAACGGCGCCTTCGTGCGCTCGGAATCGGCGCGCAGCACGCCGCTCTGGGACGGACGCACGTTTCTCGCGAATATCGCCCAAGCCTCGCGCAAGGATCTTCGCGACGCGGTAACCGCCGCGCGGGCGGCGCAGAGCCGTTGGTGGGCGCAAGATCCGCAGTTGCGCGGCTTCATGCTCTACCGCCTCGGTGAGATGCTCGAGTCTCGACGGTCGGAGTATCTGGCCCTGCTCTCCGAGGGCACCGGCAATGACGAACGAACCGCGCGCGAAGAGATCGATACCGCCATCGACCGCGTCGTATGGTACGCCGGTTGGTGCGACAAATATTCGGCGCTGCTCTCGTCGCGAAATCCCGTTTCCGGGCCGCATTTTAACTGCTCGACCCCCGAACCGATGGGCGTCGTCGGCATTCTCGCGCCGCAGTCACCGCACTTCCTCGGAATTATCTCCGCGATACTTCCGCCGCTCGTCGCGGGCAACGCAACGGTCGTCCTCGCCTCGGAGCACGACCCTCGCCCTGCCATCGCGCTCGCCGAAGCAATCGCACTCTCGGATATCCCTCCGGGCGTCGTCAACGTGCTCACGGGGTTTCGTAGCGAGATCGCTCCGGCGATGGCAAAGCACGACGGTATCGAGGCGATCGCTTGCAGCCGCGATGATCTCGCGCAGTGGGAAGAGATCGAGCGCGAATCCGCCGCATCGATCAAACGCATCCGCCCCTTCGAACTCGAGAGAGCGATCGATTATTTTAGCGACCGCGCGCAATCGCTCGACGGAATCGCCGAATTTTGCGAGATAAAAACGATCTGGCATCCGGTCGGATTCTAATGTCCCGAGCTGAAACCGAACAGCATTTACGAGTCGAGATCGCCGAATGCGCGCGGCGTCTCTGGCTACGGGGCCTTGTCACCGGCAGCAGCGGGAACCTCAGCGCTCGCATGGCGGGCGGCGATATTCTCGTGACGCCGTCGGGCCGCTCGCTCGAACGATTAACCGCGAGCGATATCGTCCGCGTCGATTCCAACGGCACGCCGTACGACTCGACGGCCGGCCCCAGCAGCGAGCTTCCGCTGCACCTCGCCGCATACCGCGTACGTCCCGACGCGGCTTACCTGGTGCACACCCATCCGACGGCATGCGTCACCTGGAGCCTCCGCGGTCGCCTCTTTCCCCGCA
>JAJYRI010000137.1 GCA_021794175.1 bacterium | reverse complement strand
GAACAGATCGAGGCGCTCTTTGAGGAGTCGGAAAGAAAACAGAGCGAGGTCACCGATCGCCTGGGGTATCAGGTGCGCCAGGCGGTGGAATTACTGGTCGGCGCGATCTCGCGAGCGAATCTCGAACACCAGGGCGCGCTTCTGCACGAGACCTCTCCGCAGGAGGTCTACGAAGCCGCCGTCACCGTCCTGATGCGCCTCGTTTTTCTGTTATACGCCGAGGAACGGCATCTGCTTCCTCTCGACGAGCCGCTCTACGCGGCGCACTACGCCGCTTCAAGGTTGCGCGACCAACTCGACGAGCAGGCAAACATCGAGGGCGATGCACCGCTCGAACGGCGCAGCGCAGCCTGGTCTCGCCTGCTCGCACTCTTCCGCGCGATCTACTTCGGCATCGCTCACGACCGCCTGCGCTTACCTGCATACGGCGGGCGCCTCTTCGACCCGCAGCGCTTTGCGTTTCTTGAAAACCTTCCGGTCGATGATCTCACCGTGCGTGCGATTCTTGAAGCGATTCAAACCATCGTCGAGCCCGGAGCGAACGCGCGTCGCCGCCTATCGTACCGCGCGCTCGACGTCGAACAGATCGGCCGCGTCTATGAAGGCTTGCTCGACCACGGCGCCGAGCGCGTCGACGACATCTACGTGCGGCTTGTTGGGCGATCCGGCGACGAAGCCGAGATTCCGCTGCGCGATCTCGAACGCGCCGCAGGCGAGGGCGAAGGCACGCTCGTCTCGTTCCTCGTCGATACGACGGGAAAGAGCGCGGGCGCGGTCGGGAAACTGATCGAACGCGGACGCAACATCGCGAACGACCCGCAGATGCGTCGTCGCTTGAAGACCGCATGTGGAAACGATGCGGAGCTCGCCGAGCGCGTAGCGCCGATCGCCTATTGCCTCGATACCGACCTGCACGATCTGCCGACCATCTTTCCCGCCGACAGCCTGGTGGTGAAACAGACGCGCGCGCGCCGCGATTCGGGCACCGAATATACGCCCAGCGAACTCGCCGAAGAGATGGTGCGCTATGCCCTAGAACCGCTCGTCTTTACACCGAATCTACGCCCTTCGGCAGAGTTACTGAATCTGCGCATCTGCGACCCTGCCGTCGGTTCGGGCGCGTTTCTCGTCGCTGCATGCCGGTATCTTGCAGATCGCGTCGTCGAAGCGTGGATCGAGGAGGAGCCCGAGCGCTCGCGCGCCGATCGCGACGAACTCACCCTCGATGCACGACGCGCAGTTGTCGACCGCTGCCTCTACGGCGTCGACCGCGACGCGATGGCCGTCGAGATGGCGAAGCTCTCGCTCTGGCTCGTCACGCTCGGGCGCGAGCGACCATTTAGCTTCCTCGACCACGCGATTCGGCACGGCGATTCGCTGCTCGGCCTCACCTCGCTCGACCAAGTGCGCTATGTCCATACGAACCCCGAGAGTGGCCGCGCGCTCTACGACGGCGCGCTCTTCGATGCAACTGCGGTGGTTACCAAACTCGTTGACGAAGCGGTTCGTCTGCGCGAGCAGCTCGAAGCACTGCCATCACGCACCGTGCGAGATGCCGACGCCAAACGCCGGTTAAACGAAGAGGCCGACGGCGTGCTCGACCGCGTCAACGTCGTCGCAGATGCGATCACAGTAACCGCGCTTGCAACCTCCGGGCAAGCCGAGAAGAAACGCGACCATGCATTTCTTGAACTCGGTACGCGAATTCGCGCCGCACTCGATCCGCACGCGACCGAACTCGACCGTCGCGCTGCAATCGAACGCCTACGTTCGGAGCGTCAGGGCCGCGTCACGTTCCATTGGCCGCTCGCCTTCGCAGAAGTCTTTGCTGCCACCACAGGTCACCCCGGCGCTACAGGTCACCCTGACCCCACGTCCATAGGTCACCCTGAGCGCACTCCCAACGGTCACCCTGAGCGCAGTCGAAGGGCGACCATCGGTTTCGATCTGATAATCGGCAACCCGCCGTTTATGGGTGGGCAACTCATCACCGGGAATCTCGGCACGGATTACCGGCAATATCTGGTGCGCGAACTCGCGGGCGGACGCCGCGGCAGCGCCGACCTCGTCGCGTACTTCTTTCTTCGCGCCGCCGAACTCAGTAATCAGTTCGCCTTCCTCGCAGTCAACACGATCGCGCAGGGCGATACGCGCGAGGTCGGGCTCGATGCGCTCGTGGAGCGAGGCTGGCATATCGCTCGCGCCGTTCCAAGTCGCCCCTGGCCCGGTGCAGCCGGCATTCATATCGCACAGCTTTGGTTGTCGAAGTATGAAGTGGCCGGGCAACCTATCCTCAACGGTGTCGCCGTCAGCACGATCTCACCGCTCCTTCTTCCCGAGTCGCGTGTGCGCGGCAATCCGTTCCGCTTACAAGCGAATGCGGGGAAGGCATTTATTGGCTCGTACGTCCTCGGCATGGGATTCACAATGACGCCGGAGGAAGCAGCCGAACTCATCGCGCGGGACCCGCGCAATCGCGACGTTATTTTCCCCTATCTCAATGCAGAGGATCTCTGCTCGCGCCCCGACGCAAGTCCGAGCCGTTGGGTGATTAACTTCTTCGACTGGCCACTCGAACGCGCGGAAGAGTACGCCGACGCAATCACCATTGTTCGACGGCGTGTAAAGCCGGAACGCGAAGGAAACCGCGATAGGAGCCGACGCGAAATGTGGTGGCGCTTCACGCGGCCAGCCTCTGAATTATACGCAGCGATCACCGATCAAGGGCATGCCATCGTTATGCCGCTCGTTAGCAAAGTCGTGCTTCCTCTCGTTTACCCCACGGGAGCAGTGTTTTCGCATGCGGTCGCAGTCATCGCTACGGAGAAGCCAGAGACGTTCGGTGTCCTTACTTCAGTCTTGCATCGCACGTGGGCGCGAAAATGCGGCAGTTCACTTGAAACGAGGACACGCTACACCCCGAGCGACTGCTTCGAAACGTTCCCGTTCCCGCATTCCGATAGCATTCGCATCGCCGAGGTCATGCAACGGCTCGACCAGCATCGGCGAGAAATGATGTTGTCGTTAAGTCTTGGCTTAACGAAGCTCTACAACCGCGTTCACAACCCTACGGATCGTGACACCGCTGTCGAAACCTTGCGCGAGATGCACGTCGAACTCGACCACGCCGTACGCGATGCCTACGGCTGGGCCGACCTCGACCTCGCCTACGGCTTCCATGAAACCAACGAAGGTATGCGCTGGACGATAGCGCCTCCGATCCTTATCGAGATTCTTGACCGCCTTCTCGACCTGAACCACGAACGCCATGCCGAAGAAGTTGCAGGCGGTCGTACCAAGCCGACGGCGCGAAACGGTAAGACCAAGCGCACAAGTTCGAAAGCGAATATCGGCCCGAGTCAATTATCTCTGACGGACTCGATATAATGCCAAGAGCGCTAATTGGCAGAAAGACCCTGAACGAATTTCGAGAATTTCTCGTTGGTTGGACGCTACGCGAGATCGACGATGAGTTCTCTGCAGCTGCCGTCACGCGCTCAACTCCGAGGGTTGCTGTGACCGGCGAGCGCCGGTCGCGCGTGGAAGAATACTACGCCTCTCTCAACCTAACGGACCAAAATGATGCACGTCGGCTACTAGACGTGTTCGAGAACATTCTCATTCAAGCGTACCAAGCTGGCGGCGAGATCGCCAGCGATCTGGTTGGCTGGCTTCGAAAAGACGGTTTCGAATTCGAGAACCAGCGGCTCCGCGCACGTGGGCGAGACGCCGCGCGCCATCTCGCCGCTAAAAAAGCAGCGGTAGATGCGCAAGGACTTCACGACGACATTCGGCGGATAGAGGACGCCGTTGAGAACGATGCACCTCTCGCAATTGGTGCAGCGAAGGAACTCATTGAGAGCGTTTGCAGAACCATTCTCGATGAACTGCAGCAACCTGTCGCCAAGAATCCAGACTTAGGAGAGCTCGTCAAGGCAACCACGAAATGCCTGAAATTAGCCCCCTCCGACATCTCAGACGCGGCAAAGGGCGCCGATCTCATAAAGAAGACGCTCCACAGCCTGGCGGCAATTGTCGGCAATGTGGCGGAGTTGCGCAGCCTTTACGGCACGGGGCACGGAAAGAGCGGCAAGACCAAAGGCCTTGAGCCACGCCACGCGCGCCTCGTCGCTGGCGCCGCTTCCGCACTTGCGACCTTTTTATGGGACACGTTCGAGCGTCGCGAAAGATGAACGCGCGCTGATCGGAAGGTTTTCCACGATGACGCGCGCCTCCGTCGACGGCGTCGCTTATTTCGATGAAACCACTCCAAATACGGGCGAGCACGGCGCAATCGCGCTCGTCACTGTCGAAGCAGCTCACGTTCCAACGATCGAAGGGGCGTGGGAACGGCACCCTGGATTTGACCCCTTTCCGGCATCGGGCTTTTGACCCCCCAAGCAAAAAAGCGGAGCCTCCTCTCGAATCGGTTGGTTAACAAAGCACCGCCGACCGAGAGGGGTTCCAGGG
>JAJYRI010000035.1 GCA_021794175.1 bacterium | reverse complement strand
TCTAGCTCGGCGCGCTCATCAGGTCTCATGATGGTCCGACCTGAGGGAAAGGAAGAAGGCACTCCCCTGTCACGGCATCGTCAATCATAGCGGTTTCTTTCTACTGTAGTCAAGTATATAATGTCCTATATAATTGACATTATGTCGCCTATATAGTACTTTACCCTCATGATCGACCGTGCGAATGGGCGGCGCTACGCCCTCGAGCTCATCGGAGCGCTCTTCTTCTATATGCTCGGATTATTTGTGAGCCTCGCGCTCCTCGGACGCCCCGAGCTCACCTCGCTGGAACGGACCCTCGCCGCCTTGCTGCCGATCCCCGGCGTCATGCTGCTCTTCTGTGCGCTGGCGCGCCACGTCGCCCGCATCGACGAACTGCAGCGACAGATTCTCCTCGAGGGCATGGCGGTCGCCGGCGGGCTCACCGCGATGCTCGCGATCACCGCGACATTCGTTGAGAACGCGGGCATCGCCGGCCCGCCATCGTGGGCTTGGTTCGTCTGTTTTATGGCGATTTTCCCGATCGGTGCGGCATACGCTCGCCGCCGCTACGAGTGAAGAATCATCTACGCGTGTTGCGGGCGGAGCGCGAACTCACGCAAGCCGATCTCGCCGATCGCATCGGTGTCTCGCGTCAAACCATCGTGGCGCTCGAAGCCGGAAAGTATGCGCCCTCGCTGACGCTGGCGTTCAAACTCGCAAAACTCTTCGATCGGCCGGTCGAAGGCGTCTTCGATCCCGATTCGTTCGAATAACCGAGCGGATAGGCCGCTTGGAGGATGGCGTCGTGCGGCCGCTTGCGCTAGGATCGACGGCGATGCGCCACCTCATTACCGGCATACTGTTCGTTGGTGCGCTTTGTCTCGCGCCTCCAGCACGTGGTGTCGCGGCGGCGGATCCCGCACCGAGCCCCTCCCCGGCGGTCTCCGTCGGCGGCGTCTATAGTATCGCCGCGTTTCATACCGACGGCGTCAACCCTACCGGAGCGCTCGACACGAACGACGGCGTCGATTTGGCGAACCGGGCCGATATCACGAACTTGCTCGTGACGGTAAGCGCCGCGAGCAAAAAACTTTCGCTCGCTGCGACGTTGGGCGCGTACGCCTTCCCTACCCTCGGAAGCGCGCTCGACCCGACGTTACAAGCCCGCAGCAATACCGCACTCTTCGGCGCGCTACCGCTGCTCGATATTTCGTACGCCCCGAACGCGCATCTTTCGTTCTCCGTCGGGAAGCTCGCGACGCTCCTCGGCCAAGAATCGGTGTTTACCTATCAAAATCTCAATATCGAACGCGGTATCGGCTGGGCGCTCGAGCCGACGATCTCGCGCGGGATTCGCGCGAGTTATAGTAACGGCCGCTGGAGTCTCGCACTCGAGGACGACGACGGTTATTATTCGGGGCATTACGGAACGCTCGCAGCGCTGTTCGGCTATGCGTTTTCTTCGACCGATTCGCTCTCGTTTGCGACCTTCGTTCCTCCCGCGTCGAGCGCGCCGAACGAGACGACGAGCATCGCCAATAAAACCGAATACGATCTCATGTATGCAACCCAACTGCGAAAGTGGAATCTGCAGCCCTATCTGCTGTTCGTGCATTCGCCTTCATCACCGTTGCTCGGCTACACTCGCAACGAGCGCGCCGTCGCTGCCGTCGTGCTTGGAAGCTATGCGGCGTCGCCGAGATTCTCGCTCGGTTTTCGCTACGAGAACGCGCGTGATGCAAGCGCCGCCGGCGATTCCGGAGCGAACGCGGATCTGCTCGGCTACGGCCCGGGCAGTGCGATCCAAACCTTCACTCTCACGCCGACCTATCGCATCGGCACGCTTTTCTTGCGCGCCGAGCTCGCCCGTGCGAGCCTCGCTGCGAACGCCCCGGGGCTCGGCTTCGGCAGCGCCGGCAACGGGCGCACCCAAACGCGCATCGGCGTAGAAATCGGAGTCGAACCATGATCCTGTATCTGCTCGCGCTCGTCGCGCTTTCCGTCGCGTGCTTCGGCCTCGCCGAGCTCTACATCCGCGCGACCGGGAGGCTGTGATGGGTTCGACGATCGATGTCGCGATATTCGTCCTGCTCACGGTCGCCGTTCTCGCCTATCTTACCTACGCGATGCTGCGCCCCGAGCGCTTTTAGGAGTCGGCGATGACTTTGACCGGTTGGCTGCAGGCAGCACTTGTTTTCGCGATGCTTCTCGCGCTCACGAAGCCGCTCGGCTCGTATATGTTTGCGATTTTTACGGGCAAACGCACCTTGCTCTCGCCGGTGCTTGCCCCGGTCGAGGGGGCGATCTATCGCCTCGGCGGCGTGCGCGCCGACGACGACATGTCGTGGCAGCGTTACACCTTCGCCATGCTCGCTTTCTCGCTCGTTTCTTTTTTCTATCTCTTCGTTTTGTTGCTGGTTCAGGGGTGGCTGCCGCTGAATCCACAGCACTTTCCAAACCTATCGCCGGGCCTCGCCTGGAATACCGCGGTCAGTTTCCTCACCAACACCAACTGGCAGTTCTATTCCGGGGAGAGCACGCTGAGCTATCTCTCACAAATGGCCGGGCTTGCATGGCATAATTTCGTTTCTGCCGGTGTCGGTATCGCCATCGCCATTGCAATCGTGCGGGGAATTACCGCAAAAGGCGTTTCGACGCTAGGGAACTTTTGGGTCGATCTCACGCGCGCGTGCCTGTATATTCTCCTTCCGATCTCGACGCTGCTCGCGATCGTCTATATCTGGCAGGGCGTTCCGCAGAACTTCACTCCCTATCGCACGATTACCACCATCGGCGGCACGAAACAGCGCATCACGGGCGGTCCGATGGCATCGCAGGAAGCGATTAAGAACTTGGGTACGAACGGGGGCGGATTCGTCAATGCAAATAGTGCATCGCCGAACGAGAACCCGACCCCGCTTACCGACGTGCTCGAAATTCTTTCGATTCTTCTTATCGGTGCAGGCCTGACCTATACGTACGGAAAGATGGCGGGTGACGTCGGGCAAGGGTGGGCGCTCTTTGCCGCGATGTCCGTGCTTTTTATCGTCGGGTTCGCCGTTATGTACCATGCGGAGGCCGCCGGGAATCCACTCATGCATCATCTCGGCGTCGGCGGCGGCAATATGGAGGGGAAGGAGAGCCGCTTCGGCATCGCCGGCTCCGCGCTCTTCGACGAAGCCTCCACGGCGACGTCTTGCGGTGCCGTGAATGCGATGCTCGATTCGTTCATGCCGCTCGGTGGTTTGGTCGCGATGGTGAACCTGCAACTCGGCGAAGTGGTCTTCGGCGGCGTCGGGAGCGGGCTCTACGGCATGCTCGAATTCGTGGTGCTCACGGTATTCATCGCCGGGCTCATGGTCGGCCGCACGCCGGAGTTGCTCGGCAAAAAAATCGAACGGCGCGAAGTCCAGCTCGCGCTCTTAGCCTTTCTGGTGACGCCGCTGATGGTGCTTTTGCCGACGGCGATCGCGGTCTTGATTCCCGCGGGAACGGCGACGCTCGGCAATAGCGGCCCACACGGGTTCTCGGAGATTCTCTATGCCTTCACGTCGTCGAATGCCAATAACGGCAGCGCATTTGCAGGGCTCGGCGATAACCGTTTCTATAACATCGCGACGGGCGTCGCGATGTTCTTCGGACGCTTCTTTATGGCGATCCCGCTCCTCGCGCTGGCGGGCTCGCTCGCCGAGAAAAAAGCGGCGGCTGCAGGCGGAGGAACGTTCTCGACGAGTTCGACGACGTTCGTCCTGTTGTTGATCGGCACGATTCTCATCGTCGGGGCGCTCACGTTTTTGCCCGTCGATGCGCTCGGGCCGATCGCCGATCATTATTTGCTCCATTCCGGGAGAACGTTTTAATGCCGCACCGCCATCCGCACGCCCCGCACGCGAACGCGCGCCCGCTCTTCGAGCGCGCGATCGTTCGGCGCGCTTTGGTTGACGCTCTTGCAAAGCTCGATCCGCGCGTTCAACTACGGAATCCGGTGATGTTCGTCGTAGCGGTCGGCGCGCTCCTAACCAGTGCGTTTTGGATCCGCGATCTCTTCACGCGCAGCGGTGCAGTCGGTTTCGATTTCGCGATCGCCGCCTGGCTCTGGTTCACCGTGCTGTTCGCGAATTTCGCCGAGGCGGTCGCCGAAGGGCGCGGCAAAGCGCAAGCCGAGCACTTACGGCGCACGAAGAGCGACACGATCGCGCGCCGTCGTACCGCCGAGGGCGAAAGCGAATCGATATCTGCGAGCCGGTTGCGTCGCGGCGATATCGTGATCGTCGATGCGGGCGAGATCGTGCCCGGCGACGGCGAGATTATCGAAGGGGCGGCGACGATCGACGAATCGGCGATCACCGGAGAATCCGCGCCGGTCGTGCGCGAAGCCGGGGGCGACCGCAGCGCGGTTACCGGAGGCACGCGCGTCCTCTCCGACTCGATCGTCGTGCGCATCGCAACGAACCCCGGCGAGAGTTTCCTCGACCGGATGATCGCGTTGGTTGAAGGGGCGCAGCGACAAAAAACGCCGAACGAAATCGCACTCTCGATCCTGCTCTCGGCGTTAACGATCGTATTCGTTCTCGTGGTTGCAACGCTCTCGCCGTTTCTGTCATTTGCAGGCACGCATGCAAGCATCGTCGTGCTCGTCGCCCTTCTCGTGTGTTTGATCCCGACGACGATCGGCGGCCTTCTGAGCGCTATCGGGATCGCGGGGATGGATCGCGTCATGCAACGCAACGTCCTGGCTACCAGCGGCCGCGCCGTCGAAGCATCGGGCGATGTCGATACGCTCTTGCTCGATAAAACGGGAACGATTACGCTGGGAAATCGTCAAGCCTCCGAGATTCTCGTCGCGCCGGGTTGCGACGCCGAGGCGGCCCGGCGAGCGGCGTTGCTGTCATCGCTCTCCGACGAAACACCGGAAGGGCGCTCGCTGATTACCCTCGCTCGCAGTCTGCTCGGCGACGCCGCCGAGAGCGCGCCGCAAGGATCGACGTTCGTGCCGTTTAGCGCGTACACGCGGATGAGCGGCATCGATCTTCCCGACGGTCGCAAGATCCGCAAGGGCGCGCCGGATTCCGTTGTAACGTGGTGCAAGGAATTCGGTGGCGGCAACAACCAGCTTGCCGCCGATGTCGAGCGCATCGCGCGCCGCGGCGAGACGCCGCTGTTGCTCGCCGTCGACGGCGAGATCGTGGCCCTGATCGCGCTCAAAGATATCCTCAAACCGATGATGAGCGAACGCTTCGCTCGTCTGCGCGCCATGGGCATCCGCACGGTAATGATTACCGGCGACAATCCGTTGACCGCCGCTGCAATCGCCAAAGAGGCCGGCGTCGATGATTTTCTCGCCGAGGCGACACCCGAGGCGAAAATGAATTTAATCAAGCGCGAACAATCGGCCGGGCGGCTCGTCGCTATGACCGGCGACGGCACCAACGACGCACCTGCACTCGCACAAGCCGATGTCGGCGTAGCGATGAACTCCGGCACCCAGGCCGCGAAAGAGGCCGCAAACATGATCGATCTCGATTCCGACCCGACAAAATTAATCGAGGTTGTCGAGATCGGCAAACAACTGTTGATGACGCGCGGAGCGCTTACCACTTTTTCGATAGCCAACGATGTCGCGAAGTATTTTGCGATCCTGCCGGCCCTCTTTATCGCGTCCTACCCGGCGATGGGGGCGCTCAACGTCATGCACCTCGCAACCCCGCAGAGCGCGATTCTGTCGGCGGTGATCTTCAATGCGCTCATCATCATCGCGCTCATTCCGCTGGCGTTACGCGGTGTGCGCTACCAGCCGCGCGGCGCCGCCATCGCTTTGCGTACGAACGTCCTCATCTACGGCCTCGGCGGAATCATCGTCCCGTTCGTGGGTATTAAAGCAATCGATCTGCTCTTGCAAGCGCTTCATTTAACGGGGTAAGACATATGACGAAGCACCTCTGGACGGCCCTTCGCATGACGGCCATCTCGGTCATTATCTTCGGTTTTTGCTACCCCGTCGCGATATGGGGTATCGGTCGCGTGGCGTTCCCATGGCAGAGTGGCGGTTCGTACGTGCGCGCCGATGGCCGTGTCGTCGGCTCGGCGATCGTTGGAGAATTATGGCGCGGGCCGCGTTACTTCCACGGGCGACCGTCGGCAGCGGGGAAAGTCGGCTACGACCCGACGGCGACGGGCGGATCGAATCTCGGGCCCGATTCGCAAGCCTTGCTCGCGCGCGAGATAAAGACGATCGGGCGCTTACAACGTGCGAACCCGGGCGCCGGGGCACCGCCGATCGACTTGGTCACCGAGAGCGGGAGCGGAATCGACCCGGATATTTCGCCCGCCGATGCACGCTATCAGGCGCCGCGGATCGCCGCAGCGCGTAAGCTTCCGTTACGGCGGGTGCTCGCGCTCATCTCGCAGGAGACGCAGGGGCGGACGCTCGGCATCTTCGGCGAACCGCGCGTCAACGTGCTCGCGCTCGATCTCGCCCTCGATCGGCTTCGTTAACGACGCGTCAGTACGATGAGCTCGCGCGCGCCTGCATCGAGGATACGGCGCGCGAACGCGTTGCGTTGCGGCCAGCGCGGCTTGCGTAGCGTAGTCGCGACGGCGACGACCGTTTCGGGGACGAGGCGAGCGAGTTCGATAATTCGCCGCGGTGCGGCGGCGGTCGTCTCTTGCTGCCAGCCCGCGCTCTGCCGGTGCGTTTCGCGCTGTAGCGCCGCGATAAGCTCCGGGTCGGCGGCATCGCGCGGTTCGAGGATCATCGCTACCGAAAACTCGACCCCCAAGCGCGCGGCGACCTGGCTGCAACGGCGAATCAACGCCTCATCTTCGCGACGTGGCCCAACGCAGAGGAGCAACCGTTCGAAGGGAACGCGATGGCGTTCGCGGCTGCGCGCTCGCGCCGCTTCACGGAGTGCGATCTCGCGCAGCGCCGCAAGATTCTCGACGCTAAAAAAACCGGAGAGGGCCCGTTCCGCCCGCTCGAGCGGATAGATTTTTCCATCGCGCATGCGTTCGCGAAGCGTATGCGGCGAAACGTCGATGAGGATGACCTCGTCGGCGAGCGAGAGAATGCCGTCGGGAAGCGTCTCGCGAACGCGCGTTTTCGTCAGTCGGAAGATCGTATCGTTGAGCCCTTCGAGGTGCTGCACGTTGAGCGTCGTCAGCACGTCGATGCCGGCTCGCAGAAGTGCGAGCACGTCTTCGTAACGCTTGTGCGTGGAGAGACTCGGAGCGTTGGTATGCGCGAGCTCGTCGACGAGTGCTACCTGCGGATGCCGTGCGATCGTCGCGTCACGGTCGAGTTCTTCGTAGCGAATGCCGTCTTTGGTGACGTATTTTCGCGGCAGCACCGAGAGGCCTTCGAGCATACGCTGCGTCTCCGGGCGGCCGTGCGTTTCGACGAATGCGGCGACGACATCGACCCCGTCATCGAGTAATTGGTGCGCGCGGTCGAGCATCGCATAGGTTTTTCCCGATCCTGCTGCCGATCCGAGATAGACCGTCAATCGACCGTAGCGTTCGTTCGCCGCGCCGAGTTGCGCATCGAGACGTCGCGGTTGCACGGGATCGGCTAAGAACGACTGTTCCGGATCGATGACGAATACATCGCGTTCGAGTGCGCGATTGACGAGGCGGCGCGCGAATCCGCCTCTCGGCACGATCATTAAAGAAGCTCGAACGCGATCGAGATCGAGGGTAGCCGGGTCGATTCGCTCGCTCAAGAGCTCGGCATTATTGTGTCGTGCGGCCTCGTTGAGGTCCGTAATATCCGCGTCTCCGAGCGGCCGCACTTCAAGCGCGAGATCGAGAGCATCGGCGACGGCGGCCGCACGCTCGACGTAGAGCTGCGCCGAGGGCATCGCCGGGACGAAGACGACGGCGGTCGAGACCCGTTCGGCGGAGACGCGCGGCGCCGTGACCGTATCGACGGCGCGCAGCAAGAGTTCGCGCAAAATTTGCAGCGTTCGTTCGGAGAACGTCCGTTCGAGAGCGACGTCAACATCGGCTTCGCGAACGATCTTTCCCGAACGCAATCGGCTCTGCACCAAACGTGGTGAGACGTCGAGAGCGACCACTTCGTCGGCCGAGGCGAGGAAGCGATCCGGAACCACCGCACGCAAGGGATGGCCGGTCAAGCGCTCGGCAATCGGGGCAACGCTTTCCAGGTGGGCGATATTGAGCGCGCAGAGGACGGTGATTCCCGCATCGCGCAGCGCGAGCGCCTCCTCCCAGCGATTGGCATATGGCGAGCCCGGCAGCGTTACGTGTGCGACTTCATCGAGTGCCAGCGCGGCGGGTTTTCTTGCAATCGCCGCGGCGAGATCGAAATCCTCGAACCACTTTCCGTTGCGTTCGACGCGGCGTGGGGGAATTTGCGGAATCCCCTCGGCGAGCCAATCGAGATCGCTACGCCCTTTCGTCTCGATCCAACCGATCGCCGCGTCGCGCCCCTGCGCGCGCATGCGGCGAATTTCCTCGATAAGGCGGCGCGTCTTGCCGGCCCCGGGAGCTGCGGCGAGGTAGATCACGAGACGCGGTCGGCGCCCGTATTCTTCCAGCAGTGCCTCGGCGCTCTCGCGGCGTCCATCGCTATCCATGTCGGGGTATCTCTTCCCATCTCGGCGCACGCTTCCCGCAGGGTGCGCCGGGCGCGCCGGGAACCGACCCGTTGTGCTCCCCGCGTTACCCGCACTCTGCTACCTGTTAATCGTCGCCGTTTGGCTGCTCGATCTCCTCACACCACAGCTCTTTATTGCATCGATTCTCCTGAACATTCCGATCGCGTTGAGCAGCCTCGCGCTGACGCGGAGGCTCACGATCGGTCTGGTGATCGCTGCGGAGATCGCCAATGCGCTGGCGGCGTTTCTCAACGCATTGCACGACCAGGGGCGCTTCGATGCCATCGCACTCGGCGACCGAGCGCTGCTTGCAGCCTCTTTTCTGCTCGTCGGTTTTCTTGCGGTGAAAACGCAAGGGTTGGGGCGGAGTGCGGGCCTCTCCGAGGCGCGAGCCGAGCAGATGCAGCGCGAGCGGCGCCTTCGCGTAGCGATGGAGCACGTGCGCGAGAGCCTCAGCCCGGAACTCGTCCGTCGAAGAACGTTGCACCAGGCACTCGAGCTTTTTTCGGCGGAACGCGGCTTGCTCGTTCCCGATATCGCTGAAAATAACGAGTGGTACTACGCCGTCAGCGATTCGGCGCCCGTGGAGAATCGGCGCGATGCTCTGCCGCCCGAGCTGCGTTCGCTTTTGGCAAAGCGTCTCGACGGGGCAAGAGTGCTTGACGATGGCGATGTCATCGCACGGTATGCGTTGGAAAATCTCGACGTGCGTTATGGCGCGATCGCCGCCGGGGCGGGCGGGCGTGGGGCCGAGGCGCGTCTGCTCCTTTTGCGTAACGAGCGCCCGTGGATGCGCGATGAAGCGCGGTTTCTTCAGGCGTACTTCGAAAGCTGTTCGAATGCGTTGGCCCAAGCGGAACTCTTCGTGCAAAATATCGAGCAATCGGCCGAACTCGTACGGCGCAATCAGTTGGCCGAAGAGCGAAGCGGCGTTATACGCGATCTCGTCTATGCGCTCGCGCACGATCTGCGGACGCCGCTTGCCGCCGCCGACGTGACGATGCGCCAGGCCGACCGAGGTGCGTTCGGCGTACTGCCCGAGGAGTACCGCAAGGTATTGGCGACGAGTTTGGAATCGAACGCCGAATCGCAGCGACTCGTGGAGACGCTATTAACCGTTGCGCGCTACGAGTCGGGCGATGTGGTAGCGCTCGTGGAACCGGTCGATCTTTTGCGTGTTGCCCGCGCGGTCTGCGACGAGCTCTCACCGATGGCCGCCGAACGCGGCGTCGCAGTCGCCGTCCTCGGCGACCCAACGCTCGTGTCCGGCGATAAACTCGAGCTTCGACGCGCGATTACCAATCTCGCTGCAAACGCCGTCGCGGCGAGCCCGCCGCCGGGCACCGTTCGCATTCACGTCTCGGCGCTCGAAGAGCGCGCTTACGCCGCCGTCGAGGATTCCGGGTACGGAATCCCTCCCGAGGAGCGGGAGGCGCTCTTTCAACGCTTCGGCGTCGGCAAGCGGCGGCGCGGTAGCGGGACGGGGCTCGGGCTGTACGTGGTGCGATTGATTGCAGAAAAGCACGGCGGGTCGGTGCGATACGAGCCGCTCGCGTGCGGTAGCCGTTTCGTTTTTGAGATGCCGCTACGCCCGGTGCGAAGCGATGAGGAGAGCGCATGAGCGAACTTCGGGTTGTCGTCGTTGAAGATCACGCGTTGACCCGGGTGGGGCTCTGCGCGACGCTTGCTGCTGCGGGGATCGCGGTGGTCGGAGAGTCCGGGGATGGTGCCGCCGGACGCGACATGATTCTTCGCACGAAGCCCGACGTTGCGGTCGTCGATATCGGCCTACCCGGCCTCGACGGCATCGAAGTGACGAAGTCGTTACGCGCGTTGAAGTCGCCGACGCACGTCGTGATCCTTACGATGGTTGACGAAGAGGCCGACGTGCTCGCCGCGCTTGCAGCCGGGGCGGATGCATATTGTTTGAAATCCGGCGAGCCCGAGCGTCTCATCGAGGCGATTCGCGTCGCAGCCGACGGCGGCGCCTATTTCGATCCACGCATCGCGCACATCGTCCTTCGGCAATTTACGGACGATCGCGGAAGGCAGGACGTCTCGCCGTTGAGCTCGCGCGAGACCGAGATACTGCGCCTGATCGCCGATGGGGTCGGCAACCTTGAGATCGCCGACCGATTGCTGGTCAGCCTCGGGACCGTCAAGAGCCATATTCGCGATATCCTCATCAAGCTCTCAGCTGCCGACCGTACCCAAGCCGCAGTGATCGCCTTGCGCAGAGGATTCATATAAAGAAACCATCCCCTCCGATACAGAGGTCGTAGGTGTCGACCCCCTGCAACGGTAACGATGGCACTACCATGAGCGCAACGGAACTGCTCCCCCCGACGATCCCCGACGAGCTTCGCTCGCGCTTCGAACGTGCCGAGCGCGTGCTGCCGGCGATCGAGTGGCCGCTTTACGTCGACGACGTCGTCGCGATCGAGCGCCTCAAGCGCGAGCGCAACGCCGTCGTTTTAGCGCACAACTATCAGGTTCCCGAGATTTTCCACCTCGTCGCCGATATCGTCGGCGATTCGCTCGCGCTCGCGGTCGAAGCGGCAAAGACCGACGCCGAGGTGATCGTGCTTTGCGGCGTGCACTTCATGGCCGAGACGGCGAAGCTGGTCAACCCCGAAAAACGCGTGCTCGTGCCCGATCTGCGCGCCGGTTGTTCGCTCGCCGAATCGATTACCGCGGCCGACGTTCGCTTGTTGCGCGAGCGTTACCCGGGGGTGCCGGTCGTCACCTACGTCAACACGTCGGCCGAAGTAAAAGCGGAGTCCGACGTCTGCGTCACCAGCGGCAATGCGCTGCATGTTGTTGAGGCACTCGGCGTTCCGCGCGTCATTTTTCTCCCCGACGAATATCTCGCCAAGTACGTCGCTTCGCAGACGGCGGTCGAGATTATCGCGTGGAAGGGGCACTGCGAAGTTCACGAGCGCTTCACCCCCGAAGAGATTCGCGCATTCCGTCGCGACGACCCGAACCTGCGCGTGTTGGCGCACCCCGAATGCCCGCCGGGCGTGCTCGCCGAGGCCGATTTCGTCGGCTCGACGCAAGGAATGGTGGAGTTCGCCGAACGCGAATCGGCACGCGGCCGTATCGAGGGCGTCACTCCGCGTATCGTGATGATCACCGAATGTTCGATGGCCGATAACGTCGCCGGGAGCGTTCACGACGTTGAATTCGTTCGTCCCTGCAACCTCTGTCCGCACATGAAGCGCAATACGCTCGCGAAAGTCCGCCGCAGTTTAGAGACGATGGAATACGAGGTAACCGTCGATCCCGCCGTTGCGACGCGCGCGCGGCGTGCCGTCGACCGGATGCTCGCGTACGGCCGCGCGCCCAAGGCGCGGTAATGCGCGAACGTACCTACGACGTCGTTGTCGTCGGGGCCGGCATCGCCGGGTTGATGGCCGCCTATAAACTCGCGCCGTTACGCGTCGCTGTGCTTTGCAAACGCCCCCTCGGCAGCGGAGCGGCGACCGATTGGGCGCAGGGCGGCATCGCCGCGGCGATCGGTCACGACGATTCCCCGGCGCTGCACGCCCAGGATACGCGCAATGCCGGTGCGGGGCTGAGCGAGGAATCGATCGCCGAAATTCTTGCCAACGACGCTCCGGCGCGCATCGAAGAGCTTCTCGAACTCGGCGCCGCGTTCGACCGCACCGCCGACGGCGAACTCGCGCTCGGGCGCGAGGCAGCGCACCAGCGGCGGCGCATCGTCAAAGCCGGCGGCGACGCTACCGGGCATGAAATTCTCCGCACCCTCATCGCCGCGGTCGCCGCCTCGGACCACATCGATATCCTCGCCGACAGTATCGTCGAGGATCTGTTGATCGACGGCGAGCATCGCGTCGCCGGAATCGTCGCCCGCTCGCGCGACCTCGGCGAGCGCTTTCTCGTGCGAGCGCCGGCGACGGTGCTCGCCACCGGCGGCATCGGTCGCCTCTATCGCGCGACGACCAACCCGATCGATGCAACCGGCGACGGCATAGCGATGGCCGCGCGCGCCGGCGCGATGCTCGCCGATATGGAGTTCGTGCAGTTTCACCCGACCGCGCTGGCGGTCGGGCGCGACCCGATGCCGCTGGTGACCGAAGCGATTCGCGGCGAAGGTGCGCTGCTGGTCAACGATCTCGGCGAACGTTTCATGACCGCGATTCACGACGATGCCGAACTCGCGCCGCGCGATGTCGTCGCGCGCGCGATCTTCGAGCAGATACGGGCGGGGCGCAGCGTCGGCCTCGACGCTCGCGATGCGATCGGTGACGCCTTCCCGGAACGCTTTCCAACCGTCTTCGCGTTCTGCACCTCGGCGGGAATCGATCCGCGTACGGCACGCATTCCGGTTGCGCCCGCCGCTCACTACCACATGGGCGGCGTCGCGGTCGACGAATGGGGGCGCTCTTCGCTGCGCGGGCTCTGGGTCTGCGGCGAAGCGAGCGCGACCGGCGTCCACGGGGCGAATCGGCTCGCGAGCAATTCGCTGCTGGAAGCGATGGTGTACGCATCGCGCGCCGCCGACGATATTCGCGGAGCGGCCCTCGAACCGACCGGCGCGACGCCGCTGCCGATACCTCCGCACGACAGCTCGCCGCGCCTCGCGCAGGCGGTCCTCGATCTGCGCAACGTAATGTATGCAGATGTCGGTCTGCTGCGCGATGCACGCGGGTTGCAGAACGCGCTCGCGCGTATCGATACGCTCGCCTCGGAGTTTCCGAACGCGCTAGGCGAACTACGGAATTTGCTGGTCGTCGCTCGCGCGATCGCCGCGGCGGCGCTCGCGCGGGAGGAGAGCCGCGGCAGCCATTATCGACTCGATTTTCCGCATCCCGACGAAGCGTTCGCGAAACGCTCGTTCACGAAAGTCGGCAGCAATGCGTAAACCGCATCGCTTACTCGTCGAACCGATCGTGCGCGGCGCGCTGCTGGAAGATATCGGGCGCGGCGGCGACCTCACCACCGAGTCGATCTTTCCGGCCGGACGCCGTGCGACCGGGACGATCGTGGCGCGAAAGCCGGGAACGCTCGCCGGTATCGATGCCGCCCTGCTGGCGTTCGAACTGCTCGATCCGCGCGTCGAAGTGCTCGATCTACGCGACGACGGCACATCGTTCGAAGCGGGCGCAACGCTCGCGCGCGTCCTCTGCGATACGCGCGCGTTGCTCGCCGGCGAGCGCAGCGCGCTCAACTTGCTGGGGCATCTCTGCGGCGTCGCGACGCTCGCGCGCGTCTACGTCGATGCCGTCGCGGGAACCAAAGCGCGCATCGTCTGCACGCGGAAGACGACGCCGGGGCTACGCGTGCTGGAGAAATACGCCGTGCGTTGCGGCGGCGGCGAAAACCATCGCTTCGCTCTCGACGACGCCGTGTTGATTAAAGATAACCATATCGCGCTTGCGGGTTCGATTCATAATGCCGTCGCTGCGGTTCGCGCCGAGATCGGGCACATGGTTAAAGTCGAGGTGGAGGTCGATACGCTCGATCAACTCCGCGCGCTGCTTGGCGAACCCGTCGATGCGGTGTTACTCGACAACATGTCGCCGCAGATGCTTCGCGAAGCGGTCGATATCGTCGGTGGTCGCCTCGTCACCGAGGCGAGCGGTGGTGTCGATCTCGCTCGCGTCGGCGAGATCGCCAAGAGCGGCGTCGATCTCATCTCGGTCGGGCGCATCACGCATAGCGCGCCGAATCTCGACATCGGGCTCGATATCGCACCGTAGCATCGGGCCGCGAGCCCGAGGGAGCTGTCGGGGCTATCGCAGGGCGAAGAGTTGCGTGGCGACGATCGCGCCGATCCCCACGAGCATCGCCATGCCGACGACCGCCCAGGCGACCGGCAGTGCGAGCGTCTCGCCGCGGCGCAGGGCGCGATCGGTGAGCGCGTAGCGAAGCGCCCCGGCGATACCGAAGAGCACGCCGACGATCGCCATGACGACGCCGAACCACGAGGCCATGCCCTCGTTGACGGTGCTTTTGAGATGCAATACTCCGGAGAACTCGCGCAGAACGAGCGAGAAGCGCGCGATAACGAAGCCGAAGGCGATAAACGAGAGCGAGGTGCGGACGTAGGAGAGAAAGGTGCGCTCGTTTGCAAGAACGTCGTTGGGCTTGATATCGGAGGCTTGAAACATGCCCCGCGGTTACGCTCCGGGGGCGGACGTTCCTAGGAAGAACGCGAAGAAAAGCCCCTATGAGCGAGCTTCAAGAACGCGCGAGTCACGACCCCGATAACCCGCAGGCCCTGATCGACTTCATGTCCTCGGGCTGGCTGCACCAGGCGCCGGTCCGCAAGGCCCACCCCGAGATCGCCCGCTTCCAGGCACGGCGTTGCGAACTCGCCGCCCGTTTCCCGGGCGAATACCTCGTCCTTTCCGCCGGAACCGAGCACGTGCGGGCGAACGATACCCAGTTTCGTTTCCGCCCGGATAGCGATTTTGCGTATCTTATGGGCGGCGGCGAGCCCGACGAATTGCTGGTTCTCGAGCCCGACGGCAGCCGCCACCGCGCGCGGCTCTTTACCGCCGCGCACAATCGCGGCACCGCGGCGTTTTTTACCGATCGCGTCCGCGGCGAGCTCTGGGTCGGTCGCCATCGCGGGCTCGAAGAGAGCCAGGCCTACTATGCCGTCGATTCCGTCGCCGATCTCGCGGAAAAAGCGGAGTATCTGCGCGATATTCACGCCACGGGAACGCGCGTACGCGTCCTCGGCGAGGATGAAGAGCTCGGACAGGTACTTAGCGAGATGCGGCTCATCAAAGACGAGTACGAAATCGCCGAGTTACGAAAAGCGGTCGAGATCACTAAACGCGGTTTCGAAGATGCGATTCGCGTGATGCGCGCCGGGCGAGGCGAGCGCGCGATCGAAGCGGCATTCTGGGCGCGCGCCCGGATCGAAGCGAACGATGTCGGCTATCTCACGATCGCCGCAGCGGGGCACCATGCATGCACCCTCCATTGGAATCGCAACACCGGAATGCTCGAATCGGGAGCGTTGCTGCTGCTTGATGCCGGCGTCGAGTGCGACTCGCTCTACACCGCCGATGTCACGCGCACGCTGCCGGTCGGCGGACGCTTTAGCCGTCAACAACGGGCCGTCTACGAGTTGGTGTGGGAGGCACAGCGCGCGGCGATGGCCGCGGTCGTCCCGGGGAACGAATTCCGCGAGCCGCATCGGCGGGCGATGCGCGTGCTCGCCGAGGGATTGATCGATCTCGGGATCCTCACCTGTTCGCTCGACGAAGCGCTCGACCCGGAGAAACAACTCTATCGTCGTTACTCGCTCCACGGCGTCAGCCACATGTTGGGTATCGACGTTCACGATTGCGCGCGCGCGCGCATGGAGACCTATCGGTACGGAACGCTGCGCGAAGGCATGGTGCTCACCGTCGAACCCGGGCTCTACTTCCAGCCCGACGATGCGACGGTGCCCGAAGAGTATCGCGGGATCGGCGTGCGGATCGAAGACGACCTCGTCGTTACCGCAACCGGCGGTGAGAATCTCTCCGAGATTCTGCCCTCGCGCATCGACGACGTAGAACGCTGGATCGCAACGCTTCACGCGTGAGCGAGGCGCCGCCGCAGTACGGGGAACGCATCGCCGCAATCGAGCCGCTGGGGACGCAGACCGTTCCCGAAGGCGAACGGCATGGGCGCGCACGGGATCTTTTCGCGCTCTGGTATTCGGCGAACGCCGAGATCGCGACGTGGATGGTCGGCGTCTACGTCGTCGCCCTCTACGGAACCGATCTGCGTTCGGCGGCGATCGGCATCGTCATCGGAAATCTCGCAGGCTATGCATTGCTTGGATGGCTCAGCACGCGCGCTCCGCGCGACGGCGTGCCGCAGATGCTCGCCTCGCAGCGCGCATTCGGCGCGCTCGGTAATCGCGCACCGGCGACGCTTGCGTTTCTCGCCGGCGTCGGTTGGTTCGCAGTCAATAGCGTGTTCGGTGCGTACGCGCTCTCGACGCTGACGCATTGGAGCTTTTCGCCGAGCCTGGCAACGCTGGTTCTGGCACAGGTCGTGCTCGCCGCCTACGGCCACAACCTGATCCATGCCTTCCAGCGCATCGCCGTCGCAATGCTCACCGCGGGTTTTGTAGCGATCGCCGTCGCAACGCTCGCCATGCACCCGGCGGCGATCGGTTTCCATGCCGACGCTCCGCTCGCGCTCGGCGGAGCGATCGCCGGGTTCTCGTTTGCGATCGCGCTTTCGTTCTCGTATGCGACCGGCTGGCTTCCCTGTGCGGCCGACTACGCGCGGTATTTGCCGCGCGAAACCTCGCGGCGTTCGCTCTTCTGGTATAGCTTTTTAGGAAGCGCGCTGCCGTGCATTGCCATCGAAGTACTCGGGGCGCTCGCCGCTACCGCGCTCGGGCAACGCGCCGATGCGGCACAATCACCGACCGATGCGATCGCCGCGCTCTTAGGGCACGGCCTCGTCGCGGGCGTTGCACTTGCGACGATCGTGCTGGGAACGCTCACCGCCAACAGCATGAACCTCTATTCCGGTGCGCTCGCCGCGCTCGTCGCCACCCGCATCGCGATCCCGCGCTTCGCCGCAGCGCTCGTAGTGGGCGGGATCGGCGCCGCCATCGCATTTTTCGGCAGCGATCCTCGCGTTGCCGCCGAGGGCTACTCGAACTTCCTCCTCTTGCTTTCCTATTGGACCGCGCCGTGGGCCGCGGTCGTCCTCTTCGCACGCGAACGCGACGATCCGCAACGGGCAACCGGGCTGCGTGTCGGCACGGCGGCATGGCTACTCGGCGTTCTCGCCTCGCTGCCGTTTTGGAACCAAGCCTGGTATGTCGGCCCGGTTCCGCGTGCCTTTCCGGCGCTGGGCGATCTCTCGTACGAGGTCGGCTTCGTCGTGGCGGCGGCGGCGCTGTTCGTACTGCAACGAAACTTTCCGAAGGTTCCCGGGTAAAGAGCCGCAACACCCTCGCTGCAAGGGAGATTTTCTTGTTATCCGTCGAGCACATTCAAAAAGGCTTCGGTAACGTGCAAGCGTTACGCGATGTTTCGTTCGCCGTCGATGCCGGCTCGGTCTTCGGGCTTCTCGGGCCGAACGGTTCGGGGAAGACCACGACGATGCGCACGATTCTCAATATCCTCAATCCCGACGGCGGGCAGGTGACCTGGAACGGGAAACCGATCGATCGCGCGGTGCGCCGTCGCTTCGGCTACCTTCCCGAGGAGCGCGGCCTCTATGGGAAGATGGCGGTGCGCGAACAGATCATCTATTTCGGACGGTTGCACGGCTTGCACGAACCCGACGCCGCCAAGCGCGCGGATGCGTGGATCGAGCGGCTGGAGATCGGTGATTACGCGCTGCGCCCCGCCGCCGAGCTCTCGAAAGGAAACCAGCAGAAGGTGCAGATTGCCTGCGCGGCGCTCCACGAGCCCGAACTGCTGATTCTCGACGAACCGTTCTCCGGGCTCGACCCCGTCAACGCCGATATTCTCCTCGCGGTGTTGGTCGATCTCAAAAAGAATGGCGCGACGCTCGTGCTCTCGAGCCACCAAATGTGGCAACTCGAACAACTCTGTACCGCCTTCTGCGTCATCAATAAAGGCGAGACGCGGGCCTCGGGCACGCTTGCGGAGTTGCGCTCCGCATGGCCGACGCGCATCGTTCGGGTCGGCCCCGATAGCCCGGCGCTGCGCGGCGCCGCCGAAAAAATCGGCGCGACCATCGCCGGCAGCGAGAACGGCGATCTCGATCTCAACGTACCGGCGACGAGCGATTTCGCCGCGATGTTGCGTGGCTTCGCCCAGGCCGATTCGATCGTGAAATTCGAGGTCGTCGAACCTTCGTTGCACGACATCTACCTACGCGCGATCGGAGTTGCCGCATGAACGACTTTATAACCGTCTATTCCGGCGATCTGATGCGCCGTGTCAAATCGCGCCCATTCCTTATCGGGCTCCTGTTGGGGACGCTGGCCATCGTGGCGATGCTCAAGTTGCCGACGCTGCTCGCCCCGACAATCGTCAATCAAGGCACCCGGCTCGTTATCGTCGCCGATGCGCCGCTTGCGGCGCAGGCGCGTCCGCTGCTTGCAAAGACGCTCACCGTCAAAGGGGTCGTTCCGGCAGGGACGACGGTCGATCGTGCGCTCTTGAAGCGCTTCGATGCCGATAGTGCGGTCTCGATTGTGGAGGTCAAGAGCGGTATCCGCGTGACGATCTTCGCGAAGAATCCGACCAGCGTGCCGAGCGGCCGCGTTCGCGCCGCACTGCTTCCGCTGCAAGTGCAGCATTCCACCCACCTCACGAGCGCCCAGATCGCCGCTGCCCTCGATGCCAACGTCGAGGTGCGTTCGCTCAGCACGAAATTCCATTCGGTGAATCAGGCGGTGGCGGCGCAAGGGATTGCGATGACGCTGGTCGTGTTTCTGTATTTTTTGATCTTTATGAATAGTCAATTCGTCATGTCGGCGGTCGCCGAAGAGAAGACGAGCCGCATCGCCGAGTTGTTGATCGCCAGCGTCGACCCGATGGTGTTGCTCGCGGCAAAAGTCCTCGTCGGCGCAACGCTGAGCGTCGTGCAACTGCTGGTCTGGGTCGGTATCGGCATCGCGCTCGGTTCGGGTGGCGGTGCGACGAGCGCCGGCGCGGCGAACGCCAATCCGTTCTCGCTTTCGGGGCTGCTCGGCAACACGCTCTCGCCGGAGGTCATTCTCGCATTCGGCGTCTTCTTTATCCTCGGCTTCCTGCAGATCTCGACGGTCTATGCAGGCGTTGCGTCCTTAATAAGTCGCACCGAAGATCTCGGAAGCATCTCCGGGCCGATGTTCATCCCGACGCTCGCGGGATATTTTATCGGCGGCCTCGCGGTTAGCGCGCCGACGCTCCCGGTCGTCACCATCACGAGCTTCGTTCCCCTGCTCTCGCCGTTCGTGATGTTTGCGCGAATGGCGGTCTCGCACGTTCCGCTCTGGCAGATCGGCATCTCGATCGCGCTGAATCTCCTCGCGCTCTGGGCCTTCGCGTGGTTCGCCGGCAAGCTCTATCGCGTCGGGATGATGCTCTACGGGCGCCCGCCGAAGTTCGCCCAGGTCTGGGAGATTCTGCGCTCGCCGTCGTAGCGGCGGCGCATCCTTGGCGGGCCCAGGCTTTTTGGGAAAAGCTACCTCGGTTTTTTTTGGATGACGACAAAAAGACGGCGAGGTAGCTTCCCCTCTTCGAATGCCCGGACGTCGAGAAGCTGAAATCCGTCGGCGAGCCGATTCACCATCTCGCGATCGAAAAAATGGACGACGAAACCTTCGTCCTCGTAGATTTGCTCGCCGTGGTGCGTGCCTACTCCGAAATCGGGATCCTCGGTCGTCCGCACGGTATAGAACTGAACCCCGCCGGGTCTTAGCACCCGCCGCACCTCGGCAGTTATTTGAGAAAGTTCGGCAAAGGTGAAATCCATGCAGTAGAGCATGTGCGAGTAACACGCATCGAAGGACGAATCGGGAAACGGGAGCGGTTCGCGGACATCGTGCCGGACGGTTTGTATGCGCTGTGAGAAGCCAAGCGAGGCAACCTCGGCAGTCAAGGCCTGCAACGCGGCGTGCGAAAAGTCCGCCGCTACGACCTTCGCGCCGCCGCCGGCAAAAAACAATGTGTCGCGCCCGCTGCCGCAGCCGAGATCGAGGATTTCGATTGCGTCGCCGACCGGTTGCGGAAAGTGCTCTATCGCAATTTCTGCCGAGGTGCTCGGCGCAGAGCCGAAGCGCGTTGGTGATTCGGTAAACACCCGATCCCAAAGCTCTTGCATGACTTTTCGCTCGCTCACGATCGTTACTTCGTCTCGTCGAAGGGCGGGCGTGCTTGCAGGTCGCCGGCGCTCGTTCGAGGAGCTCCGCAATACGGACAGGCGAACCAATCCGGTGCGAGCCCCTTTCCGCAGGCCTCGCAATGCTGAAGGCCGTGCGGCGCCCGTACTATCGAAGTTGAAGGATGCGAATCGGGGAATTTTCGATAGGGCGCGCGATCGGTAAAGTTCGTGAGGATGAACCCGAAGACGATCAGTAGCATCAGGAAGGCGGCGACGGGAAAAATCCAAAACGCACCCATGCCGCCCCACATCCACGGCATCATCCGTCCGGGCCCGTACCCGCCGTTGTAGGGGACTCCGGCTGCCGTGCCGTGCGCCCACATCACAAAAAACGCGGCATTAACCGCCATCGCCGCAACCACAACGATGACGACGACGGTGAGCATGGTGCGCCAATTATTCCACACGTTCGAAGCCGCCGGCAGCGAGAACCGCCATCGTGTGTGCCATGGCCTAAAACACCAATACCTTGTCGGCGTCGACGGTCCACTGCGTCAATTCATCCATCGAACTGCGATGCGTGCCATCAATGATGTCGTCATCGCCCAATCCGCGCGCATCCATACACGAACCGCAAACGCCGATCTCTCCGTTGTTGCGCGCAATGTTTCGGAGCATCAGCTCGAGATTATAATACCCCGCTGGTACTTTCTGCCCCCGTTTGGCGCATGAGGCGGCATCGCCGATGAGAAAAACGCGCACGGAGGTGCCTGCTTTTGAAAGCGAGCCGGCGAGGCGCAGCGCGTTGTAGCTGCGTTCCGTGCCGTACGGTGGGTCGTTGAGAACGAGCAACGTTGTCATGCTTTGTTGTTTCCTGATGGAGAATGCGTGAGGGGTAATCCGGCAGCTTGCCATTCCAAGACGCCGTCGGCGAGTCGGAATGCCGTGAAGCCGCGGTTGCGTAAAATCGTCAATGCTTCATATGACAGCACGCAATATGGGCCGCGACAATACGCGACGATGTGTTTATTCCGCGGCAACGTTGCCAGCAGCTGTTCGAGTTCCGAAAGCGGCACCGACCTGGCGTGCGGGAGGTGCGAGTGCTCGTATTCGTTTTTTGGCCGAACGTCGATGACGACGATATCGCCTTTTCGCGCTTTGCCTAATAAAGCCTGACGGTCGAGCGTCACCATCGTCTCCCGCTCGTGGAAAAAACTCCTGACGGTTCGCTCTATCTCGGCAAACCGATGTTCTGCCAAATTTCGGGTTGCCACCCAGTAATCGGCTACCGTTGCATCGGCGATATAATAATAGACCTGCTTGCCTTCTCGACGCGATTCGACGAGTCGAGCCGCGCGGAGCACTTTCAGGTGGGCGCTCGTGTTTTTCACATCGAGTTGCGTTTGCTTAGCGATATCATCGACATGTTTTTCGCCCTGGCAGAGCAGATCGAGGATCTCCAAGCGCTTCGGACTGCCGGTCGCCTTACCGATGCGCGCGAAATATTCGTAGAGCGTGTCTTTGAAGCGACGTGAGGGTTCCATGCGACTCCATCAAACTAATAAGTAATAGAATATTAGAATGATGATTCGCCTTTGTCAAGCCCGATCGCGTCGCGCGGAGCGCTCGCCGTTCCTCGACACGCGGCGGTCGGCAGCTACGTCGGATTGACGACGCGGCATTTCCCACGCGGGCGAAAACCCGGTATAGTGGGGAGCGCTATGCCCCGAACCGTCGAGCCGCTACAGATCGGCTCCCATGCTATCTGGCCGCCCATCGTCCTCGCGCCCATGTCCGGGGTGACGAACAGGACGATGCGTGCGCTCTATAAGCCGTTCGGTTTGGGGCTCACCGTGACCGAGTTCGTCTCCTCGAATGCGCTGAAATTCGGCAGCAAGCGAACGATGGAGATGATCGACCAAGCGGGCATCGAGAAACCCGTCTCCACGCAACTCTGGGGCGACGACCCGGCGACGATGGCGGCCGCGGCGCGGGTGGTGGTGGAATGCGGCGCCGATATCGTCGATATCAATTTCGGTTGCCCCGCGCCGAAGGTAACGAAAACCAACGGCGGCTCGGCCTGCCTGCGCGATCCGCAGCGCTGCGAAGAGATCGTGCGCGCGGTCGTCGATGCGGTCGACGTTCCGGTGACGGTGAAGATGCGTTTGGGCTGGAGCGAGAGCGATCTCGTCTATATCGACGTCGCGCGCCGTGCCGAAGCGGTCGGCGCACGGGCGATCACGTTGCATGCACGGACCGCGCGGCAATTCTATCGCGGTAACGCCGACTGGGCGCATATCGCGCGTTTGAAAGAATCGCTGACGATTCCCGTTATCGGGAACGGCGATCTTGCCGATGCGCAGGTAACGATGCAGCGCATGCGCGAGAGCGGCGTCGACGCGGTGATGCTCGGGCGCGCGACGCTCGGTAACCCGTGGCTGATCTCGCAGGTACGCGATGCGATGGAGGGGCGCACGCCCGCCGCGACCCCCGGCGCCGCCGATCGCCTGCGTTTCTGCATCGTGCATTATCGTGCGATGCTCGCCGATCTCGGCGAACGGCGTGCGGTGCCGCAGATGCGCAAACACGTCGCGCTCTATCTTAAGGGAATACCCGGGGCGGCACAGTTGCGCGAACGCATCATGCGTATCGAGAGCAGCGACGAGGCGATCGCGACGATCGAAGCACGGATCGAGCGCCTCGAAGCCGAACCGGTAGCGGCATAACGATGATCGAGAATCGCGACGATCTCTACGGCGCGCCGACGCCCGGTGCGCTTGCCGACGAAGTCTTCGAAAACTATCGGCGTTACGTCAATCCGCCGCTGGCGCGCGTGATGAAACTCTCCGGCTCGCCGATCGAGGTGCGCGCCGAAGGCTCGACGATCTGGGACCAAAACGGGAAAGCCTATCTCGATTTCGCCGGCGGTTACGGCGTCTTTACGCTGGGACATCGCCATCCACGCGTGCTCGCCGCCGTTCGCGAGCAACTCGACCGCTTTGCGCTCTCGGGCAAGACGATGTTTAACGTGCTGCTAGGGCGCGCGTCGAAGCGGCTCGCCGAACTGAGCCCCGGCGACTTAGAAATTTCCTTCTGGTGTAATAGCGGCACCGAAGCGGTCGAAGGTGCGCTCAAACTCGCGCGCGTCGCCACCGGGCGCAAGAAAATCGTCGCGACCCACGATGCCTATCACGGTAAAACGATCGGCGCGCTCAGTGCGAGCGGCCGCGAAGCCTTTCAGACGCCGTTTCGCCCGCTGCTCGCCGACGTCGCGCATGTAGCGTTCGGCGATGTCGAGGTGCTCGACGCCGCGCTCGTCGATGCGGCGGCGTTCATCGTCGAGCCGGTGCAAGGTGAAGGCGGCGTGAACGTTCCGCCGGAGGGGTATCTGCGCGCGGTGCGGGCGGCCTGCGACCGGGCCGGCGCGCTCTTCATCGCCGACGAGGTGCAGACGGGGCTCGGGCGCTGCGGCTATCGCTTCGGCTGCGAGCGCGATGGCGTCGTCCCCGATGTAATGACGCTGGCGAAGGGGCTCTCGGGCGGAGTCGTTCCGGTCGGGGCCTATATCGCGCGCACGCCGATCTGGATGCGCGCGTACGGGAAGGCACCGCTCATCCACACCTCGACCTTCGGGGGGAGCGAACTCGCCTGTGCCGCCGCACTCGCGGCGATGGAGGTACTCGAAGAGGAGCGGCTCGCGGAGAACGCGCGCGAGCGTGGGGCGCAATTGCTCGCCGGATGCGCGCAGATCGCCGCCGATTTTCCGCAGGTGGTCGCGCAGGTGCGGGGGCTCGGGCTGCTCGTCGGCGTCGAACTCCGCTCGGAGGGCTACGGCGGCTGGATTATCCCCGAGATGCTCAAGCACGGAGTGACCGCGGCCTGGACGCTCAATCAGCAGCGGGTGATCCGCCTCGAGCCCCCGCTGGTGGTGCGCCCCGAGGAAATCGAGCAAGCGCTCGCCGCGCTGCGCGCAGGGGTCGCGGCGGCGTTGGGCAACCTGGGCTCGTTGGGGTAAAACCCACCTCGCCCTATCGCCACCGGAAGAGAGAGCACGGCAGCCTTCGATGCCCTACGTCGAGACTTCTATCGAAATTGCGGCGCCCGCGCGCGCGGTCTACGAACTAGCAAAAGACCAGGAACGC
>JAJYRI010000136.1 GCA_021794175.1 bacterium | reverse complement strand
GACCAGCGCTTTGAGCGGGGTCTTCCAAGTATTCCAGTTCATGGCGTCTTTCAGGCGTGAGAAAGCGCGGCACCGTACGGGCCGGCACCTAACCCTTCGAGTCTAGCAGGGTCGTGGGCGGTCGTAAAGGTTAGTCGGCGGGCGCAGCTTTCCCGCTGAATGCCTCGATCGTCCCCAGCGGCGCGACGGCGAGCTCCGGGGGCAGTTCGCTGAAGGCGAGGACCTCCGCCTCGATCCCGCTCCGGGCGAGGAACTCGGCGAGCAGCGGGCGCAGCAGCCCGCCGCAGAGGATCGGCAGCCGAGCCCTTCCCGCTCGCTGCACCCAGCCGGCGACGCGGTCGCGCAGGGCGATCGCGGCCTGCGGATCGGCCCCGTCGGGGTCGCCGGCCCACGCCGAGAGAAGCGAGCGCTCGAAGCCCGGGTCGAGGAGCAACGGCGCGAGCGGTTCGTTCCCGCCGCGCCGGAGCTGCGCCGGCACGAGGACGGCGCGGGCGGCCCCGCAGAGATCGCGCGGCTCGTGGCCGCTCGAACCGAGCATCGCGTCGAGTGCGAGGACCGGGTCGCGCGGCCAGATGCGTTCGCGCAAGAGCTGCTGCCACGCCCGGTGCAGGTTTCCCGGCGCGAGTGCATCGGGCGCGATCTCCTTCACGAGCGTCGGAACCGCGAGGCGCAAATGCTCGATCAGCGTCTGGAACTCCTGACGGCCGAAGAGCTCGGCGGCGTTCGCCCGCACGATTTCGGCGAGATGCGATCCGAGAATCGAGATCGCATCGAAGACCAGCGCGCCGCGCTCCTGCGCACGCGCGCGATGCTCCGGTGCGATCCACGCGGCGGGCAAATCGTAGACCGGCTCGCGCGTCATCTCGCCGAGCCCGACGAGCACCGCTTCGTCGGCGACCGCGAGCAACGCATCGAGACGCAGTTCGCCGCTGCCGACGATGCGATCGCGGACGCGAATCGCGTAGCCGCGCTCGCGCGCGAGATCGTCGCGCAAGCGCACGCCGGGAAGCACGATACCGATCTCGGCGGCGAGCGCGCGACGGACTTCGCCGATGCGATCGAGCAATGCCTCGCTCTGCGGCGGGGCGAGTAATGCGGCGAGATCCGGCGCGAATTCGATCGCGAGCGCGTCGACGCCGACCAACCCGAGGGCGATCTCGGGTCGGCGCATCGAACGGCGCTTCGCATCCTCTCGCTCGGCCTGCACCGCGCGATCCGCGGCGTTGCGTCGCCGCGTCGCCAGATGCGCGGCGAGCCAGCAACAGAGCGCGAGCGCGAGAAAGATCGGCCGCGGGAGCGCCGGCACGAAGGCGAGCGCCGCGAGCAATGCCGCGACACCGCGCAGCACTTCGGGACGCGCGAAGAGTTGCACCGCGAGATCGCTTCCCAGCGCGCCGTTCGCCGCAACGCGCGTCACCATCATTCCCATCGCCACCGAGATCAGAAACGCGGGCAACGTCGTCACCAAGGCGTTGCCGATGGAGAGCAACGCAAAGGTATGAAACGCCTCCGCCGGCGAGAGCCCGTCGTAAAGCGTGCCGACCGCGATGCCGCCGAGAAGATTAAGCGCGACGATCACCAACGCGGCGACGGAGTCGCCCTTCACGAACTTCCCGGCGCCGTCCATCGCCCCGTAGAAGTCCGCTTCCTGCGCGACCAATTCGCGCTTCCGGCGCGCCTGTTCGCCGTCGAGCGCACCGGCGTGAAGATCGGCGTCGATCGCCATCTGCTTGCCCGGCATCGCATCGAGCGTAAAACGCGCGGCGACCTCGGCGACGCGTTGCGACCCGCTCGCGATCACGACGAATTGGATCGTCACCAGGATTGCAAACACGATCAGTCCGACGATCGGATTATTCTGCACCACGAACGCGCCGAACGCCGGAACGATCGTGCCGACCCCGCCGGGAATCGCACCATGCGTGAGAATCAGACGCGTCGCGGAGATATCGAGCGCGAGCCGGAAGAGCGTCGCGACTAACAAGGCGGGGGCGAAGGCGCTAAACTCCAGCGGATCTTCGACGCTGACCGCAAGCAGCAGCACCAGCGCGGCGGCAAGGATATCGATGCCCAGTAAAACGTCGAGCAAAAAGGGCGGCAACGGCACGATGAGCACCGCGACGATCCCCAGCAGCACCGCGGCGAACGCCGATGCGGCAAAACGCTTCATTGCGCGAGTGCTCCTGCGCGCACCAACGCGACGACGATCTCGGCGACGGCGACGTAAAACTCGCCGGGTATCTCTTCGCCGATGCGCGCCCGAGCGAAGATCGCGCGCGCGAGCGGCGGATTCTCGAGCACCGGAATCTCCGCTTCGGCAGCGAGTCGACGCAATTCCAGCGCGCTCGCATCGCTTCCACGTGCGAGCAGGCGCGGCACCGCGATCTCCGGCGGCCGGTACTCCAGCGCGACGGCGACGTGCGTCGGGTTCGCGATGACGAAACTCGCGTCGCGAATGCGCGAAAAACCACTGCGCAACAAAGCGCGATGCAACGAACGCCGCCGGCCGCGCACTTGCGGGTCGCCGTCGCTCTCCTTCACTTCGCGCTTCATTTCAAAAGCGCTCATCCGTAATTTTTTGAGCCACCCGCGATGCGCGCTCGCATAATCGAGCAGCGCGAAGAGCGAGGCGACCGCGAGTGCCGCGCCGACCGCCGCGACAACGGCATGCCAGGCTTGCGCGGCGACCTGCGACGGCGCTGCTTCCCGCAACGCGGAGCCGAGGAGGGCCAGGAACGACGGTGCGACGGCGATCGCCGCAACGATCCCCGCGAACGGAATCCGCAATAATGCGATCGCCGTCTCACGCGAGAGGATTCGTTTGAGGTTCTCGTGCGGAGCGAGGCGATTCCAAGCGAGCTTGAGCGCCACGACGCGGAGCCCGCCGCCCTGTGCGATGCCGATCGCCGCGGCTCCGACCGCCGCGGCCGCCATCGGCAAGAGCGCCAGGCTCGCGCTCTGCACGAACGGCGCAAGGCTTTCGTTCCCGGCGAGCGCCGCGCGCAGCGCCGCAGCGAGCGCGCCGCTCAAGGGTGCAACGACCGCGAGCAGCGCGAGGAATGCGGCGCCGAAGGCCGCGAGCGCGGAGAGATCGTTCGAACGCGGGCCCTCGCCGCGTTCGCGCGATTTCCGCAGCCGTGTCGGCGTCGCCTCGAAGGAGCGCTCGCCCGCGCTCTCGCTCATCGTCCCAGCCCCGGCGGCAGCAACGGCATCCCCGCCCGCATCGCCGTGAGTTCGAGCGCGAGTGCCGTCGCAACGGTCACCGCGCCGAATGCAAGCGGAAACGCCAAAGCGTAATTCACGAAACGCGGAATCGTGCGCGCGACCGCAGCGAGCGCGATCTGCACCGCGAACGCCAACGCGATCGCCGGCGCGGCGATCTGCACAGCGACGACGACGATGCTGCGAACGTACCACAGCACCAGCGGCAGCGCGCTTGCGACCGGAAAGGCTGCGCCGGGCGGCAGACGATGCAGCGATTCGGCGAATCCCGCAAGCACGGGGCGATACGCTCCGAGCAAAAAGAATCCACCGGTAAAAGCCAGCGACCATAGACGCCCGAAGCCGCTCGGCGCAACCAGCGCGACACTCGGCGCGACGGCATGGACGCCGACGTAATCGTCGAGCAGACGTCCGGCGATATACGCCGCATCGTAGAGCAACGCACAACCGATGCCGATCGCACTGCCGATTGCGAACTCCAGCGCAAGCGCGACGGAGAAGCCGAGGATCGGAAGCGGAGCGCCGGTGAGCCCGGCACGCGGTGCCCCGAGAGCGAAGGCAAGCGCCCCCGCGATTCCCACGCGCACGAGCGTTGGAACGCTTGGATGGACGAGCCCCGGAGCTCGCGCGCAGAAGCCGAGCGCACGTGCAAAGATCAGCAGCATCAGGATCATCGCGTGAGTTCGGGGATCGCTGCGAGCGCTCGCAAGAAGAGCTGAGCGCAGAGATGGAGATCGAGGCCGCCGAGCACGAGCAACGCCGCGCCGACGGCGAGCGTCTTGGGGAGCAGCACCAGCGTCTGTTCCTGTATCTGCGTCGCCGCTTGGAGGATCGCCACGGCGGTGCCGACGACGGCAGCGATGCCGAGAACCGGCAGGACCATCGTCGCTACCAGCATCGCACACGATCGGAGAAGTTCGCCGAAGGCATCCACCGGCCCAGCGTACGCGAGCGCTGCTACGAAACGATGTCCGCGATGTTACGCCGATGTCACGCCGAGGAAGGCGTCCAAGGCCCGTGTCGACGAGGCGGCTTCACGCGACTGGTTCGAATTGCTCAGACGTCGGAAGGCAGAAGCAACTAGGCTTGCGACCGGGCGGGGCACAACGCACCGCCGATAAAGAACGGAGCGATCGGGCATGCTTTCAATGAATCGGCAGATCCATCGCGGGATCGCGCTCGGCGCTCTCGCGTCGTTGCTGCTCGCGGCAACGGCTTGCAGCGGAACCTCGGGGAACACCGCCGGCACACCCTACGGCGGCGTCATTCAGTGCAACCCCGGCGCACAAGTTCAACTCGCACGCCCGCA
>JAJYRI010000034.1 GCA_021794175.1 bacterium | reverse complement strand
GCGGCATCGCGCGCGCAGCGTTCGAGCCCGTACCGATCGAGCGGATTGAAGTAGGTAAAGAGTACGATGCTCGCCGATATCTCCGGGGCGAGCGTGGCGACGAGCGCGAGGACGTCGTCGATCGTCACGCCGGCTGCAAGCGCGCGTGCGCCGGCGGCCGCGATCGTCGGGCCGTCGGCGAGCGGGTCGCCGTAGGGAATGCCGAGCTCGATTGCCGCCGCGCCGCTCCGCGCCAGCGCACGCACGACGGCAGCGGTGGTCTGAAGATCGGGATCTCCGGCCATCACATAGGGAATAAATGCCGGGTGACGACGCGCCGCTGAGGCAAAAGCATCGACGAGTCTCATCGAGCCGCCTCGCTGCGTTCGCGCAGCGCACGAATCTGTGCGATATCCTTGTCGCCGCGTCCGCTGAGATTCACCACGATCAGTGCGTCGGGTCCGCGTTCGGCCGCGAGTTTTTTCGCGAACGCAAGCGCGTGAGCGCTCTCGAGCGCAGGGAGAATCCCTTCGCGTCTCGCGCAATCGTGAAAGGCCGCCAGCGCCTCGTCGTCGGTAACGGCAACGTATGTTGCGCGCCCTGAGTCTTTGAGGAAAGCGTGTTCGGGGCCGACGCCGGGATAATCGAGCCCGGCGCTGATCGAATGCGTCTCGATCACTTGCCCGCGATCGCTCTGTAAAAGATACGAGCGCGACCCGTGCAAAACGCCGACGCTTCCCGCTCCGAGCGCAGCTGCCGTTTTTCCGCTGGCGAGACCTTCGCCGGCGGCCTCGACTCCCCATAACCGTACGTCCGCGTCGTCGATGAAAGGAGAGAATATGCCCATCGCGTTGCTTCCACCGCCGACGCAGGCGATGACGTCGGTCGGGAGACGGCCGTAGCGTTCCAAACATTGCGCCCGCGTCTCTTCGCCGATCACCTTTTGAAATTCGCGCACCATGAACGGATATGGATGCGCGCCGACAACGCTGCCGATCACGTAAAAACTCTCTTCGACCTGTGCCGCCCAGACGCGGAACGCTTCGTTGGTAGCATCCTTCAACGTCTTGGTTCCGCCCGCTACCGGGTGTACCGTCGCACCGAGGAGCTGCATGATGTAGACGTTGAGCGCTTGTCGTTCGACGTCGAGCGCGCCCATATACACGTCGACGGGCAAGCCGAACTTCGCGCCGACCGTCGCGGTAGCGACCCCGTGTTGTCCGGCGCCGGTCTCGGCGATCAAGCGGCGCTTGCCCATGCGTATCGCGAGTAACGCCTGCCCGACGGTATTATTGATTTTGTGCGCCCCGGTATGATTGGTATCTTCCCGCTTGAACAATAGCGGTGTCTCGGCTGCGTCGCCCAAAAAACGACGCGCCGGATAGAGCGCTGACGGGCGGCCGACGAAATCGCGCAACGTTTCGCGATATTCGCGCCAGAACGCGGGGTCGGCGAACGCAGCCCGCATCGCCGCTTCGAGTTCGTCGAGGGCGGCAACGAGAACCTCGGGGACGAATCGTCCCCCGAAGGCCCCGAAGTAGCCGCGCGCGTTAGGTTCGATCGGCATCGTTCACCGCCGCTTCAAATGCTCGCATAAGCGCCTCATCCTTTCGTCCGTTCCGTTCGATTCCACTGCGAACGTCGACGCCGTACGGTCGCAACGTGCGAATCGCCGCACCGACATTTTCGGGCGTCAACCCGCCGGCAACGATCGTCGGCCGAGTTCGCACGATCTCCGTTACGCGCTCCCACGCAAACGGCGACCCCGTTCCACCACGGGCGACTCCACTCTTCGTATCGAGCAGAACATGAAATCGGCGATACCGGTTGCATGCCGCAGCAAGCGGTCGGAGATCGTTCTCATCGTCGACATGCAGTACTTTGATAACGCGCGCCGCGTACGGTTCGAGCATTGCCGGGTCCTCATCGCCGGCACATTGCAACAGCGCGGCCGGGCAGGCTGCGTGGGCCTCGGCCAAGAGACGCTCGCTTGGGTCGACGAGCACGAGCGTCGGCGTCACAAACGGCGGCAACGCCGCTGCGATCGATGCAGCCTCCTCCAATGCGATGCGGCGCGGAGATGGCGCGAGTATGAGTCCGATCGCATCGGCACCGCATGCCGCGGCGAGTTGGGCTTCGGCCAACGTCGTAATACCGCAGAATTTTATCCTCGTCCTCATTGCGACGAGCGCACGCTCTCGCGGATCGCGGTAATTTTTTCCTCCGGTCGCTCAGCACGCATTAACGACTCACCGATCAGCACGCCGCGCGCACCGGCCCGAGCCAGACGCAGCACGTCGCGCTCGTCGCGCATACCGCTTTCGCCGACGGCAAAACGATCCGGAGGCACGCGAGGCAGGAGCTCTTCGCCGACGGCGAGATCGACCTCCAGCGTGCGGAGGTTCCGATTGTTGACCCCGACGATGCGAGCGCCGAGCGCGAGCGCGCGCCGAAGTTCTCGTTCGTCGTGGATTTCGACGAGCGCGGCGAGTTCGAAGCGCTCCGCCTCTTCCAGACAAGCGCGTAGTTCATCGTCGCTTAACGCCGCGACGATCAGCAAGATCGCATCGGCTCCGGCAGCTGCCGATGCGACGACTTCGTACGGGGTAGCGATAAAATCCTTGCGTAAAAGCGGCGCCGAACTCACCGCACGCACGCGGTCCAGATAGGCGATATCGCCGAGGAAATGCTCTTCTTCGGTCAGCACGCTGATCGCATCGACACCGGCGGCGGTGTATTTCCGAGCGACGGCGATGGGATCGAACGCTTCGACGATCGTTCCGGCCGAGGGCGAAGCATGTTTGATCTCGGCGACGATCGCGATGCCCGGTGCCCGATCGAGGGCCGAGGCGAAGTCTCGCCGGTCATTTCGCCGAGTCCGAGCGATCGCTGCGAGTTCGTCGTACGGGACGCGTCGCTCCTCATCGTGCCGACGCTCTGCCTTGCGTTGGAATATCTGCGTGAGAATATCAGGCACGGCTTGCCTCGGCGGCGCGCTCGAAAAGCGCGAGCGCATGCCCCGAGGCGAGGATCTCCCGCGCGCGCTCGAGCGCGCTTTCGAGGCTCGCCGCGCGACCAACGACGAACATCGCAACGGCGGCATTAAGAGCGACGACCTCGGAACGCCCGGAACGTCGCCCGCCAAGAATATCGCGGAAGGCGCCTGCGGCGTCCTCGACGGTGCGCTCGACGAGATCGCCGAGCGGGACCGTGATACCCAATGCGCGCGAATCGATCCGTTCGCGCCGCACCTGTCTCTGGTCGAAGCGATAAAGATACGTGACGCCATCGCCGATCGCTTCGTCGACGCCGCCCTCACCGCAAATCACGCCGCCGGCGCGCACGCCTAAGGCGCGCATGACCTCGCCGATCGGCTCGACGAGTTCCTCGCGCGCTACGCCGACTAACGCCAGCGGTGCGCGGGCCGGGTTACAGAGCGGGCCCAAGAGATTGAATATCGTGCGCACCCCGAGCGTACGACGGACGTTCGCTACATTGCGCATCGCAGGGTGATAACGCGGAGCGAATAAAAACGTGAATCCGGTATCGCGGAGAATCCGAGCGGAACGATCGGGAGAGAGGTCGAGACGGTAGCCGCACGCTTCGAGCACGTCGGCGCTTCCGCATGCGCTCGAAGCCGCACGATTCCCATGTTTTGCAACCGGAATTCCCGCAGCGGCGAGCACGAGTGCCGCCATTGTCGAAAGATTGATCGTACCGGCTCCGTCGCCGCCGGTTCCGACGATGTCGATGACTTCACCGCTATCGTGTACGAGCTCGACCATGCGGGCACGCATCGCTTCGGCCGCACCGACGATCTCTTCGACGCTCTCGCCGCGCATAGCGAGCGCTACTAATGCCCCGGCTGCGGAAACGTCATCGAGCGCCCCGTCCATCAATTCGCCGACGAAGGCGGCAGCCTCGGTGCGCTCGAGCGCATCTCCGGCGATAAGGCGGCGCAGACGCCGCGCGGCATGGTCGTTCATCGAGTACTCTCCGACACGCAAGCGACGCCCCGGGTTGCCCGAGGCGTCGCTTGGATAGCCGATTTCACGAAGGGAGCGAACGCTATTTTACGAGTTCGACAATCGAGAGTTCGGCGGCATCGCCCGGACGAACCCGGCTCTTCGTAATCCGAGTAAAGCCTCCCGAGCGCCCTTTGAGCGCCGGCGCGATCTGTTCGACGAGCTTCTTCACGACCGCGGGTTCGGTGAGGAACTCCGCGATACGCCGACGCGCGGCAAGATCGCCCGGCATCGCCGTGCTGATCAGCCGTTCGGCAACGCGCACGATCTCCTTCGCCTTGGTTGAAGTCGTTTCGATCTTCTCGTGTTTGAAGAACGAGGTCGCCAAATTGCGAAGCAGTGCCTTACGGTGGCCGTCGGTGCGCGAGAGACGCTTGTATTTGAGCTGATGTGGCATGATCGCTTCCTATTTAGTTAAGGCGGAGAGAGAGCCCGCGCTCTGCGAGGACGCTCTTGATTTCATCGAGGGATTTCTGCCCGAAGCTACGCATCTTCATAATCTCCGCTTCGGTGAGATCCAATAACTCCGAAACGCGCGTGATTCCGGCACGCTTGATGCAATTTGAGGAACGGACCGAAAGGTTGAGCGTATCGACGGGAACGTCCCACTCGTTGGCGGGGGCGAGCTCCATCGGTTCGCTATTGGCCAAGAAGTTCGTGAAGAGCTCGAGGCGCTCGTGAAGGATCCGCGCCGCCGCAATCAGGGCATCTTCGGGCGAGATCGAACCGTTCGTTTCGATCTCCAGCGTGAGGCGGTCGTAATCGACGCTCTGCCCGACGCGCGTATCGTCGACGGTGAAGTTCACTTTATGGACCGGCGAAAAAATCGAATCGATCGGAATCAGGCCGATCATGTGCTCGATATTCCGCTGCTTATCGGCGGTAACATATCCGCGCCCCTTCTCGATGCCGAGTTCCATCGAGAGTTGTGCGTCCTTCGAAGTCAGCGTCGCCAAATGGAACGACGGGTCGAGAATCTCGACATCGGCATCGACCGAAATATCGGCTGCCGTAACCTCGCGCGCGCCCTTGACGTCGATCGTCAGCACTTTGGGCTCGTCGGCATTGAGCTTAATCGGTAACCCTTTGAGGTTGAGCATCAGAGCGATCGTATCCTCGACCATGCCGGGGATCGTCGAGAACTCATGCAGGACGCCGTCGATCTTCATATAGGTAACGGCCGCGCCCGGAATCGAGCTCAACAAAACGCGCCGAAGCGAATTGCCGAGCGTGACGCCGAATCCACGCTCGAGCGGTTCGACGACGATCTTGGCGAAGTTGCCGCGCTTCTCGCGGATGAGAATGGTGGCGCCCTGCGCGATATCGAGTGAATTCATTGGTTTTCCGTGGTTCCTTTGTACCGCTTACGTTATCCGCCGCGCTCTTCGTCGAGCGCGGCGATCGGACGCCTAGCGGCGGCTGGGTGAGGTTACGCTCGTTAGCGCGAGTAAAATTCGACGATCAGTTGTTCGTCAACCGGAGTATCGATATGCTCGCGGCTCGGGATCTGCAACACCTTCGCGGTGTTCTCGCTCTCGTTCCATTCAAGCCAATCGGGCGGCCGGCGATTTCGCGCGACTTCGAGATTCGCCTCGAAGACGAGCGATTTGAGGCTGCGTTCGCCGATCGTTACGACGTCGCCGGGGCGGACAATGAACGAAGGTACGTTCACGACTTTCCCGTTGACGCGGAAATGGCGATGCGTGACCAACTGACGGGCCTGCGAGCGGCTCATCGCGAGGTTGAGCCGATAGACGACGTTATCGAGTCGACGCTCCAGGAGCTGCAAGAACGTCTTACCGGTCTGTCCCGGAACACGTGCCGCCTCGCGGAAATAATTCTCGAACTGCGTTTCGTGGACGCCGTAATAGCGACGCATCTTCTGCTTCTCGCGAAGTTGACGTCCGTATTCCGAGACCTTCGTACGCATCTTTCCGCCGGTGGTCTTCTGACCGGGGGCGGTACCGCGGCGTTCCACCGCGCACTTGCGGGTCAGGCAGCGATCGCCTTTGAGGAAAAGTTTGATCTTTTCGCCGGTCTTGCTCGACGCGGTTTCGCGACGGCAAAGGCGGCAAACGGGTCCATTGTAACGCGACATCTCTCTCTCTTACTCCGTTACACGCGACGCCGTTTTGGAGGACGGCAGCCGTTGTGCGGGATAGGGGTTACATCTTTGATGAGCGTCACTTCCAGTCCGGCGGCCTGCAGCGAACGAATCGCCGCTTCACGCCCCGATCCGGGGCCCTTCACCATGACCTCGGTGCTTTTCATCCCGTGTTCGATCGCTTTACGCGCGGCCGCTTCGGCCGCCATCTGCGCTGCGAACGGCGTCGATTTTTTCGAGCCTTTGAATCCGAGATTACCGGCCGAGGCCCACGAGATCACGTTTCCGTGTCCGTCGGCGATCGTCACGATCGTGTTGTTAAACGACGCATGCACGTGAGCGACGCCCGAATGGACGTTTTTAACTTCACGTTTTTTACGCGTTTTGGTTTGCTTCTTGGCAGCCAAACGAAAGCTCCGCTTCTACTTTATCTTTCCCCGAACGCCGGGGTGTCGTCGCCTCGACCGGCAGTGCCGATCTTCCCTCGAACGCTCGGCGATTGCGTCCGTGCCCGCTCGACCCAGCGAAAGGGTCCCCGGGCGATGCCGCGTGCGCCGCTAGAGTGGACGGCGCCGAAGAAAGAGTCTACCGGAGAGTCGGCTCTAGGTCAAGTTCTTCCGGCACCAGAAGGCTTGCGCATGCGACGGACGGCCTTTCTCGCCAGCTTGCTCGGGGTTCCGGGGGGGCTCGCCCTGCCCGGAGAGCTCGCAGCCTTTCCGCAAGAGCGTGACGTGCGCGCCCCGGCGGCGTTGGTTCTCAGCGGCGGAGGCGCTCGTGGGGCGTACGAGGCCGGCGTTATCGAAGCCCTCCGCCGCGAAGCGGGCATCGGTGACGGCGAACCGCTTCCGCCCTATCGGGCGGTCTTCGGCAGCTCGATCGGGGCGATCAACGCCTGGTTTGTCGCCACCGGTCGCTATAGCGAGCTCGCCGCGCTCTGGGGAACGATCGCCGCCGCACGCGTGGTTCGCCCGAAGCCGCGCTTCGCAAAGATCCCGCAGGTTACCGCCGGGCTCCTCAATCGCTTCGTCGAGGCGCTGCGCCTGGGGATCGGACTCGCTACGGATGTCACGGGCATCGCCGACGGGGGCGTCGTCGAACGCTGGCTCGCGCGCCATATCGATCCGAACAGCCCGATGTTGATCTCGTACGCGGCTCTGGCGACAAATCTCACCTACCGCCGCGGCGAGCTTTTCTATCGCCTTGCCCATGCGGCGAGCGCCGAGGAACGCGCCCAAAACCTCGATCGCCTGAAGGTCGCCATGGGCTCCCCGATCGCCGTACGCCCGCTCACCCCCGATATCACCGTGCGCGCACTCTTTGCCTCGGCGGCGCTCCCGGTCGTCTTCGATCCGGTACGTCTACCGAAGGCCGTCGGCCCGGGGTTCGATCTCTTCATCGACGGCGGCGTGATCGCCAACGTTCCGCTTGCCGCGGCCAGGGCCGTCGCCAAGAGCGTCGACATCGTCTTTGTCGATCCCGAGCGCGCCGAGCCGTTCTCCGCAAAATCGGCGGTCGGTGTCGGCCTCGGCGTCATCGAAACCATGCAGACGCGCATTCTCGATGTCGATTTACGAAATGCATTCTTCGAATCGCTCGGCAAGCGGGCGTACCGAGAACTACCGAAATCGAAACAAATCAGTGGAAGCGAACGGATATTTGCATACATCCTCGACGTTAGTTTGGCTTCGATTCGACCCACGCAGACGCTCGGCGTCGACGTCGCCGGATTCAATCTCCAGCAACCGATCGACGAGGCCTACCGGCAGGGTTTGCTCGACGGAGCGAAGGGTTTCAGAACCTATCGCCCCGCCGAAGCTCTCGGTATTCCGAATATTTCGTCGACGTAGAACCGGCGTTAGATCTTTAACCCCAGCCCGAGAAATGCTCCGCTGTGGGTGAAGCCCGACGGCGCGTTAAACGCGTTGCTTCCGCTGTCGCCGACAAAGCCCCCGTCGAGAAAGAGCGGCGATTTCCCGAGCGTGTAGGTAAAGCCGGCGCGATAACTCGTCACGTGATAGCCCAGATTGTAGAGGCCGTTGCCGCCCTTCACGCGCGGATAATAAAAGACCGATGCGTAGAGCGAGAACGGGCGATCGAGATCCGGCAATTTCATCAAGCCGTATCCGAGGCCGAGCATCGGCGGATATCCGTATCGCGTCGTGCGCACCATGTAGCCGGCCGCGAGATAGATGCGCGGCTCGGCGATTTTTATACCGAGATGCGTCTCGGTCGAACGATCGAGCGCCTGAAAGGCGGGAACGTAGGCTGAACCGTTTCCGCCGATCGTGGTAACCATGCACTGGGGATCGCCCGCACCGTTGCAATTGTGCGGATAGATCCACGTGTCGATCGTTTCATCGACGGCGAGGTGGAGTTGAAAAGCACGAAACTCTTCGCCCGTGCGAAAGCTCCAGAGATTGGCGTTCGCCGTATTTCCCGGGCTGAATTCGTTATAGACTTTCGGCTTGAGAAAATAGTCGAGAATGAGATAGGACTCGGGTCTGGGTGTCGCCGCGGGCACGGGGAACGGCGTCGAGTTCACCGTCGGAACCGGTGCCGCGGTCGGCGCGGCGACCGGGGCGGGAGTCGCTGCCGGAGCCGGTAACGGCGTCGGCTTCACGTACCGAACCACGGCGATCCGACGACCCGGAACCCACTGCACGTAGGCCCCCATCGTCTCGGAGAGGACGCGAATCGGCACCAGGACGCGACCCGCGCGCAGAATCGGCGGAGAGCGCAAAATCCGCTCCTGCCCGTCGATCCGCGCGACGCGCTTCCCGACCCAAAGATCGATCGAAGAGCCGGGTTTGCGAACCTCGATGCGCTTGCGCGCCGCGTCGTAACGGACCTGTGCGCCCATTGCCTCGAACATCGCACGGAGCGGTACGAGCAGGCGTTTCCCCTGTACGAGCCCTGCGAGCACGCGTCCGTTGACCATGACGATCGGTGTTGCCCGTACGTGGCGGTCATTGAAGAGCAGCGACGGCCCGGCTGCCGAAGCGAAAGCCGGGACAAGCCCGATCAATGCGGCGACGATGCCGAACGCAAGAGAACGAAGCATCGATCCCATCTCCTTGAGGGTAGCGGTATTAGGCGCCGCCTTCCTCGCCATCGCCGCGCTCCCCTGCGGCCAATAAGGTGCACCAAAAATGCAACACCCCCGAGCATCTGCTCGGGGGTGTTGCGACCGGTGACGGCGCCCTTCGCTAGAAGGAGAGACCGAGGCCGATATACGGACCGGCGTGCGTGAAGCCCCCCGGTGCGTTGCTCTTGTTGCGACCGGTATCGCCGACGAAACCAAGATCGATGAAGATCGGGCTCTTCGGGATGGTGATCGCGGCGCCGATCTGATACTTCAGGATATTATATCCCAAGGTATAGCCGATGCCCGTTCCCGGATCGGTGAAGTTGCCTTTCACGTTCGGGTAGTACCACGCGCTACCGTAGAGCGAGAAGCCTTGGTTGAGGTCGGGCAGCTTTTCTGCACCGAAACCGAAGCCCTTTTGCGCCGGGTAACCGTAGTTGGTCGTGCGATAGAGATAACCGACGCCGATGTAGATACGCGGGTCGGCAACCTTCAGGCCGAGGCGAACTTCCGCATCGCGGTCGCGCGCCGTGAAGGCCGGAACGTAGGTCTGCCCCGTGTTGCCGATCGTCGTGACGTTACACTGATCGCCGGCCGGTGCCGGATTCGCCGAGGTACAATTGTGCGGATACTGATAGCTACGGAAATCGCCTTCGAGCATCCAGGGCAGGTTGAATGCGCTGAATTCATAGGCTCCGCGGAAATCGTAGGAACCGCTCTTCGACGTGTTGCCGGGGCTAAACTCGTTGTAGACCTTCGGTGATGCGATATAGTCGCCGGCGATGAAATGCTCTTGCGTCGCTTTGTGGACGACGGGAGCGGGCGTCGGGGTCGGCGGCGGCGTCGGCATCGGCGTCTCGACCGGAGCCGGCGTTGCCGGAGCTTCCGTCGGGGCCGGCGTCGGCACGACGTAACGAACGACGACAACCTTCTGCTCGGGTACCCACTGCACGTAGGCTCCCATGCTTTCGGAGATCACGCGAATCGGAACGACGACGCTGCCCTTGTAGAGCATCGGCGGAACGTCGAGACTGCGCTCTTCTCCGTTAATCATCGCAATGCGGCTACCGACGGTCAATTTGACCTCGGCACCCGGTTTGCTCACGGTGATCGCTTTGGTAGCGGCGTTATACGAAACCGTCGCGCCCATTTGTTCGAACATCGAACGAAGGGGAACGAGGATCGTACCACCACGCACGATTGCCGCAAGCACGCGACCCTTTTTCATGAGGTCGGGTTTGGTGTAGACGTGATGGTCGTTGAAAAGAATCGGAATCGATCCCGTTGGGGGCGTTCCGAAATTCGCCGACGGCATACCCGCCATCGAATCGGCAAGAACCTTGTGTCCGCTGTTACCTGGCGCTTGCGTCTTCGAGGATGCCGCGACGGCATTGAGCCCGCTCAACGCTACGATGAGCGCTGCGAGAACTCCGGTGCTGAGTCGTTTCATAATTCCTCCAGATTGAAGTATAGGACAATGGGCCCTGCCCATCAGGCGCTTAACGCCGCTCGAGCGCGCGAAGTTCCATCGCGCCCTCGCTTTTCGGTAAGCGCACCAGCCACAGCATACCCACGATCAGCTCGAAAAACGCAGTACTAAAGGCGAGGCGACTGGTCGCATACGGCCCTACCGGACGGAGGATCGTCGTAAACGCACCGATTATGGAAGGAGCGAAGAATTGCGGAAGAACGACCGCCAGGTTCCAGAGTGCAAAGCCGAGCGCTCGTGCGCCGGGTAAAACGTAGCGCGCCCCCAACGCCCAATCCGCACTTAAGAACGCCCCCCAGCCAAGACCGCCGACGACGCTTGCAACCGTTAACACCGCCAATCCGCCCGTCGATGTGTAGAGCGCCGTGGCAACGGCGAATGCGGCTATTCCCAAGATCGCGGTCGCGCGGATATCGAAACGCGCACCGAGGCGTGCGGCCAACGTCGCCCCGGCGACGCCGGTAAGCGTGAACACGACGATCGCAGCTCCGGCGAGCGTTCGCGGGGCGGCGAGGCCGGCGAACCCCGATCCGAGTACCCAAAAATAGAGATAGCCGAGCATCGTATAAAAAGCGAGAAAGATCATCGCTCGCGAGCCGAAGAGATCGACATGTGCTCGGCTGATTTTCGTCGGCATCGCGTTATCGACAACCGATGGGACGACGCGCGCGAGCGAACGGTAGCCGAGCATGAGACTCCCGAAGAGGAGCGCGGGAACGATCGCCGCTGTGAGCGGAAGCGAGAGCGAGGCGGCGATCACGGCACCGACCGCGTTTCCCAGGCTCTGCATTGCCGCCAACCATGCGCTGCCCGCCCGGTGATGCTCGCGCTTCAAATATTCCGGAACCGCGGCCTGATACGGCGCGACCGCGACGTTCATGCCGATTTGTAAAAGAAGGTACGCTACAAATAACGTGCGCGCCGAGCCGACGCTCAGAAAGGCAACGATCGCGCCGACGGCGAGGATCGTGCCGACGAGATAGAGCGGTGCGCGAGAACGTCCGCGCGCGACCGCGCGATCGGAGAACATCGCCGATATCACCTGGGCGAGTATCGCTGCCGCCGCTCCTGCCGCTGCAAAGAGCGCATATTTTTCAGCTGCCTCACCACCGAAGATCGAAACCAAGCGAACTTGTAAGAGCACCCCAAGGACGGCTCCCCACACCACTTGGATGCCGAACCAAAAAAACGAGAGCCGCGCTGCCTCAGGTATGCGCACGCGCATATCGGTATTCGTCGACCGAATCGACGTCGAAGCAAAGTTCGGGCGGACAATTGCGAATCGCCGCCACCGCCGAGCCGAGCACGCGCGAGGCGCGCCGCTCGATCTGTTCCAGACCGAGGCGCCCGATTGCATGCGCGGCAAGTATTCCGAGACCGGCACGCATCGCCATCCTCCACGGATATTTTCTGGCGTTAAAGAATGCGGCACTCTCGCCGGCTACGGCATCGATCGCAATATGTGGAACCAGAAGCGCACCGGCGTTGACGATGCGCTCGCCTCGAAGCATGACGCCGTTGACGGGCGCGCCGGGGAAACGTGTTTCGTACTCCACACCGGTACAGATGCCGAGGGCGACGACGGGCGCCGCGACGGCTTCGATATACCGGCGCAGCGAAGCCGCATCGAGAAACGGCAGATCGGCGGCGAGGAGCAGCGTCGCGGAGCGTTCCGTATCCTCGCGAAAGGCGCGCAGGCACGCCAGCATATTCGCTGCGCCGTTCCCGTTGTCGGGAAGGATACGTTCGACGCGGTCGTCGCAACGTGCGGCGACCGCGGCGTCACCGAGCACGACGATGCGCCGCGCGCCTAAGGCGGCGGCGGCGTCTATCGTTCGTTCGAGGATCGTGCTCGCTCCGATGGGAGCGAGCGCTTTGACTTCCGTTCCCGTCTCGACGGCGAAGGCACCGTCGATGCGTCCCCCGGCGGCGATCGCGACGTTGATCCCGTCGATCGTCACCGAAGCTACCGCGTTACTTCTTAACGGTCTTCTTCTTGCCGGCGACGGTACGCTTGGGACCCTTACGCGTGCGCGCATTGGTCTTCGTGCGTTGTCCGCGAACCGGAAGCCCGCGCCGATGGCGCAAGCCGCGATAACAACCGATATCCATCAGGCGCTTGATATTGCCCTGGACTTCGCGGCGAAGATCGCCTTCGAGTCGAAGCGCGAGCGCGTCGATCGCTTCGCGAAGACGCTTTTCATCTTCCTCGGAGAGCTCTTTCACGCGCCGGTTCGGATCGATACCCGCTCGCTCGAGCAATTTCGCAGCCGTGGTAGGGCCGATGCCGTAGATGTACGTGAGCGCGATCTCGATGCGCTTCTCGCGCGGAAGATCGATACCGGAAATACGAGCCATGGATTACCCCTGTACCTGTTTGTGTTTTGCGTTGACGTCGCAAATAATCCGCACTTTCCCGTGACGGCGGATGACTTTGCATTTGTCGCAGATCTTTTTGACTGACGGACGGACTTTCATGGACGGTTCCTCGTTCTGTGATGCGCCGCGCGCACTATTTGTAACGGTAGGTAATGCGGCCGTGCGTTAAATCGTACGGCGAGAGTTCGACTAAGACGCGATCTCCCGGAAGAATGCGGATGAAATTCATCCGTATTTTCCCCGAAACGTGGGCGAGAACCCGATGCCCGTTCGCTAGTTCGACGCGGAACATTGCGTTGGGGAGGGGTTCGACGATCGTGCCTTCGACTTCGATCGCCTCTTCCTTGGGTACCGCCGTCTTGGCGGCTTTGTCGGCATTCGGCTTTTTCGCCGGACGCCCACCTCGGCGTTTTCCTCGCGCCATTACACTCTAGCTCCTCACCATTGACTCGCCCGATGATTTTTCGGCATCGGGTCGATAGCGTTCTACGTCGGGGTGCTCCCCCACGCTACGAAGCGTGAGGATGCGCGGCCCCTCGGGCGTGACCGCAATAGTGTGCTCGAAGTGCGCCGAGAGTTTACCATCTGCGGTCACGACTGTCCAGCCGTCCCGCAGGGTCTTCACCTGGTAGGTGCCTTCGTTAATCATCGGTTCGACCGCCAAAACGAGCCCGGGACGCATTTCGGGGCCGGTTCCCGGGGTGCCGTAGTTGGGAACCTGGGGCTCCTCGTGCATCGCCCGGCCGACGCCATGGCCGACGAGCTTGCGCACCACGCCGTACCCATGCCGCTCGGCATGACGGGCGACGGCGGCACCGATATCGCCGACGTGTCCGCCGACGCGCATCTGCGCGATGCCCTCCATCATCGATTCCTGGGTGACGCGGAGCAGGCGCGCCGCACTCTCCGAGATCTTTCCGACCGGAACCGTCACCGCGCTATCGGAGACGAACCCCTCGAATGTCGTTCCGATATCGATCGAGAGGAGATCGCCCTCGGCGAGAACCCGATCCCCGGGAATGCCGTGCACCACTTCGTCGTTTACCGACGCGCAGATCGAGGCCGGATAGTCGTGATAGCCGAGAAAGGTCGGTATCCCGCCGCGCGAGCGAATACCCTTCTCTGCCAGCGCATCGAGCTCGCGTGTGGTTATGCCGGGGCGAACGGCGGCCATGAGTTCCACTAATACGGCGGCGGTGATTTTTCCGCTACGCCGGATCGTATCGATCTCTCGCGCGCTCTTGAGTTCGATCATGCGCTCACCGTATTAATGGGCATGTTCGAGCGAAAGGGCATGCACCAGCTGATGCGCGACGTCACCGACGGCCGCGCTCGCATCGATGCTCTCCAGACGTCCAACCTGTCGATAATATTCGACCAGCGGCATCGTCTGCGCCTCAAATACGTCGAGGCGCTTGCGAACGGTCTCGGGCTTATCGTCGTCACGCTGCACCAAAGGGCCGCCGTCCTCATCGTCGATTCCGGCGACGGCGGGCGGATTGAAGCGCTCGTGATAGACGCGTCCCGTGCGCGGATTGCTCCAGCGCCCGAGGAGTCGCTCTTCCAACAACGCTCGTTCGATGCGGAAATAGATCGCGACCGGAAGGCCGCGTCCGCGCGCTTCCAGCATGGCGTCAAGGGCCTCGGCCTGCGGAATGGTGCGCGGAAAACCATCGAAAATCACCGCTGAACCGGGGCGCAATTCGCCTTCGACCATTTTCACGATCAACGCGTCGGGAACGAGCTCTCCGCGGGTCATATAACCTTCGGCCTCTTTGCCGAGCTCGCTACCGCGCGATCGATGTGCGCGCAGTAGGTCTCCGGTCGAGAGCTGCACGAAACCGAAACGATCGCAGAGAATCTGCGCCTGCGTCCCTTTTCCGGCTCCCGGAGCACCGAGCAGTACGACATCGGGCATCAGCGCTTGATAAACCCGCGATAATCGCGCATCGCCAGACGCGCCTCGATCTGCGTGATGGTATCGAGCGCGACGCCGACCACGATGAGCAAAGACGTAGAGCCGAGATAGAAGGTCGTGATGGAGAGGCCGTGCTGCAAGGCACCGGGCAGGACGGCGAGTATGCCGAGGAAGATCGCAGCGGCGGTCGTGATACGGAGAAGCACTTTATTGAGGTAATCCACCGTCGGCTGTCCGGGGCGAATGCCGGGGATAAACGATCCGCTCTTCTTCAGGTTGTCGGCAATATCGGCGGTGTTGAGGACGACCGAGCTATAGAAGAACGTGAAGATCACGACGAGGAGGAAATACACGATATTGTAGCTCCACGAACTCGGCGCAAACCAAACGTTAAAAACCTCGCTCCAAGCCGCTCCGTTGAGCGGGAATTCGAGCAAGAATTTTCCGAGGTGCAGGATCGTGAAGTAGACCGGCTGGATGCCGATTCCGTGGGTGAACCACGAAAGCGCCTGCTGCGGGAGTAAGAGAATCGAGATCGCGAAGATGATCGAGATGACGCCGGCGTTATTAAGCCGGAGCGGAATGTAGGTCGAGCGCCCGGCGAACATCTTCCGACCCACGGTACGGCGCGCTTGCTGCACGGGGACGCGACGCTGGCCCTGGTAGAGGAAGACGATGCCGATGATCGCGGCGATGGTCACGACGAGGTAGAGGACGAGATTGAGAATGTTCGTCGCGCCTTGGCTCGCCGACGCATAGGTTTGGGCGATATAGGTCGGGTAGCGCAAGACGATACCGATGAAAATGATCAGCGAAATTCCGTTTCCGATGCCTTTGTCGGTTATCTGCTCGCCCAGCCACATGAGGAACATCGTTCCCGCGACCATGATCGTAATGGCGAACAGTAGATAGATAAGGCTCGTATCGTAGAAGACGCCGGAATTGCGCATCGAAATCGACATGAAGGTCGCTTGCAGAGTTGCAAGCGCAATCGTCAACCAACGCGTAATCTGACCGATGCGTTTACGCCCCTCGTCGCCGCCCTTCTTCTGCAGCTCTTCGAGCTGCGGAAGCACGACCGTCATCAATTGCATGATGATCGAAGCATTGATGTACGGCGTGATCCCCATGGCGATCACCGACAACTTCTGTAACGCGCCGCCGGAGAGGAAGCCGAGAAGGTTGTAGAAGGCACCGCTCTGTAAGACGTGCTGCCATGCCTGCTCGTTGACGTTGGGCAGCTGGACGTGAATCATGAAGACGAACCACGCGAACGCGAACAGCACGTAGCCGACACGTTTGCGGATATCGGGTACGAGCAGTGCCGCGCGCAGGTTATCGAACATCAGTCGCGGCTACTCCAGTACGGCGCCGGCGGCTACGAGCGCTTCGCGTGCCGTTGCCGAGAACACGATGTCGCGGAAACGCAGCCCGGTGGGAAGCGTCTTTCCGGCTTTCACCGCGCCGAGCACCTTCACGCCGTCGCGAAGATCGCTGAGAATACCGTGTGCCTTCAACGTCTCGGGGCAGACTTCGACGGCAACGTCCCACTCGGCGAGCCGATGGAGGTTGACCACCGCGAAGCGCGAGCGGAAGTGACCGATATCGCGCGCTTTCTGCGAGTACCCGCGACGATGCGGAAGGCGACGCGCCCACGGCGTCTGACCGCCCTCGAAGGCCGGGCCCTTACCGCCGCCGGAACGAACCGTCTGACCCTTGCCGCCTTCGCCGCCGGTCTTCACCATGCCCGAACCGTGTCCGCGGCCGATGCGTACGCGTTTGGGTCGGCTGCCTTTCGCCGGAGCGAGCGAGCCGAGCTTCATTTGCGCGACGCGCTCCTTCGGCGCCGCAGCTTTTTTCTTGGTAGCCATTATGCTGCAAAAATCTCCTTGACCGTCTTCCCACGCAACGCGGCGGTCTTCTCCGCCGTCTTTAACGAGCGCAACGCGTCGACGGTCGCCATCACGACGTTGATCGGATTGGTGGTGCCGAGGCACTTGGTCAGAATATCGTGGATTCCCGCGAGCTCGAGAACGGCGCGCATCGAGCCGCCGGCGATAACGCCGGTTCCCGGAGCGGCCGGTTTGAGCATGACGCGCGCGGCACCGATCTGATAGGTCACTTCGTGCGGAATCGTCTGCTCGACCATCGGAACGGTGATGAGATTCTTCTTCGCTCGCTCGACCGCTTTGCGGATCGCTTCGGGCACTTCGCCGGCCTTACCGGTGGCATAGCCGACTTTCCCTTTGCGATCGCCGACGACGACGAGCGCGCTGAAGCTAAACCGCTTGCCGCCCTTGACGACCTTCGCCACGCGATTGACGCGGACGACCGTCTCTTCAAAACCGCCGTTATCGCGGTCGCGCGGATTGTTACGATAGTTCATCGATTAAAACTCCAAACCGGCTTCGCGCGCTGCCTGCGCGAGCGCCGCAACGCGACCGTGATATTGATAACCACCGCGATCGAAAACGACCGATGCGATGCCCGCCGCCTTGGCTTTGGCGGCGATCGACGAACCGACGCGGGTCGCCGCATCGATGTTCGTCGTCGATTCCAAACCCTCTGCGAGCGATTTCTCGCGCGTCGAGGAGGCGACGAGCGTGTGCCCCTTCGCATCGTCGACGATGACGGCGTAGATGTGATGCAGGGTACGGCGCACCATCAAGCGCGGCCGTTCGGCCGATCCCGAGACGCGCTTACGCAAACGCACGTGGCGCGCGCGGCGTGAATCGTTTTTAGAATTACGCGCCATTACTTCTTCCCTGCCTTCCCGGCTTTACCGAGCTTCTTCTTGATGCGTTCGCCTTCATAGCGGACGCCCTTGCCCTTATAGGGTTCCGGCGGACGGAGGCCGCGAATTTCGGCCGCAACCTGCCCGACCATTTGCTTATCGATTCCATCGACGTGCACTTTGTTCTGCCCCTCGACCGAAAGCGTGATGCCTGCGGGAGCGGAGTAAACCACGGGATGGGAATAACCCAGCGTCAGGTTCAGGTTCTCGCCGGCCTTCGCGGCGCGATAGCCGACGCCCTGAATCTCCAGGCTCTTGCGAAATCCCTTACTAACGCCTTCGATCATGTTGGCGATAAGCGTACGGGTGAGGCCGTGGGCGCTACGGTGCGGCTTCCCGTCGCCCTTGCGTTCGACGAGAACGCGACCGTCTTCGAGCTTCACGCTCACGACGTCGGCGAGGATGTGCTGCTGCAACTCACCCTTGGGGCCTTTCACGATCACCTCGCGTTCGCCGAGTTTCACTTCGACGCCCGAGGGAACGCTGACCGGTAATTTTCCAATTCGCGACATGCTATTCGTTCCTACTTACCAGACGTACGCCAGGACTTCGCCGCCGACTCCGAGCTTTTTCGCCCGTTTGCCGGACATGATGCCCCGCGACGTGGAGATGATGACAATGCCGAGTCCTCCGAGAACTCGGGGAATCTCACCCTTGCCGGTGTACACGCGTAATCCGGGGCGGGAGATGCGACGCAGGCCGGTGATAACTTTTTCCTTCTCGGGACCGTAGCGCAGTTTAATACGCAGCGTCCCTTGAGGACCATCGCTGAGACGCTCGACGCCGTCGATAAAGCCTTCTTCCTTCAGGATCTCGGCGATCGCCGCTTTTACGCGGGAGGCCGGAACGTCGACTGCCGGGTGGTTGGCCGTATTGGCGTTGCGAATGCGCGTGAGAAGATCGGCAACGGGATCGGTTGTTACTGACATATTACGTTCCTTTCCCTACCACGACGCCTTCGTTACGCCGGGGACGACGCCACGATGTGCGAGCTCGCGGAAGCAAATTCGGCACAGCGCAAACTTCCGCAGGAAGCCGCGAGGGCGTCCGCAGAGCTTGCATCGGTTGTGTGCGCGAACCGAGAATTTCGATTTGCGTTCCGATTTGACGATCATCGAGGTCTTCGCCATTAGTTGCGTCCCTTCTGGATCGGCAATCCCATCGCGGTGAGGAAAGCGCTCGCTTCCTCATCGTTTTTTGCAGTCGTTACGATGGTGATATCCATGCCGCGCATTTTATCGACTTTATCGAAGTTGATTTCCGGAAAAACGATTTGCTCTTTCAAACCGAGGTTGTAATTGCCGCGTCCGTCGAACGATTTAGCCGGCAAGCCGCGAAAATCGCGAATACGCGGCAAAACGATGTTGAAGAGCTTATCGAGAAAAACGTACATGCGTTCGCCGCGCAGGGTCACCTTCGCGCCGACGTTCATGCCTTCGCGGAGTTTGAAAGCCGCGATCGATTTCTTGGCCTTCGTTATTACGGGTTTCTGGCCGGCAATTGCGACCATCTCGGCGACGGCAACGTCGAGCGCCTTTGCGTTGCTGATGGCATCGCCGACGCTCATGTTTATGACGACTTTTTCGAGTTTCGGAACCTGCATCGCGTTCGAATAGCCGAACTTTTCAGTCAGCATCGAGCGGACCGCCGATTCGTATTTTTCACGAAGACGATTCATTGCTTATGCCCCCTTGACCGACTCGCGCGCCGGTTCGCCGCACTTCGCGCAAATGCGCGCCGCACGACCATCGGGATTACGGCCGTGGCGGATCCGCGTCGGAGCCTTGCACTTCTCGCAAACGTACATCAGCGTCGCCAGAGGCAACGGGGCCTCTTTTTCGATGATGCCGCCGTTGGGAACCGCGCCGCCCATATTCTGCTGCTGTTCCTGCTGAGGCTTCGTGTGGCGTTTGACGATATTGATGCCCTCCACGGTCGCGGTCCCGGCGGCGGGGAAAACGGCCTTCACCGTCCCGCGCTTGCCCTTATCGCGTCCGCGGCGCACGAAGACCGTGTCGCCCTTAATGATATTCGCTTTATCGGCCATAGCTCTCTTAGAGTACCTCCGGAGCGAGCGACGCGATCTTTAGGAACCCGCGATCGCGCAACTCGCGCATCACCGGCCCGAAGACGCGCGTGCCGCGCGGATCGAGGTTGTCTTTTTCGCCCTTGATAATGACGCAGGCGTTATCGTCGCAGCGAACGGTCGAACCGTCGGGGCGACGCATCGGCGCCGAGGTACGAACGATGACGGCCTTGACGACCTGTCCCTTCTTCACCGCGGCACCCGGAATGGCGCTCTTCACCGATCCGACGACGATATCGCCGACGAAAGCGTAGGGGTGCCGGCTGCCGCCGGTCACGTGAATGACCAACAGTTCTCTGGCACCGGAGTTATCGGCGACTTTCAGTCGCGTCTCTTGCTGAATCACTTACTTCGCCCTCTCGACGATTTCAACCAAGCGCCAGCGCTTATCGCGCGAGAGCGGCCGGCATTCGGTGATGCGGACCACGTCGCCGATATTCGCTTCGTTCTTCTCATCGTGCGCTTTAAAACGCGTCGATTTTCTGACGATTTTTCCGTATTGCGGATGCGGAACGCGCGTCTCGGTGACGACGACGATCGTTTTATCCATCTTGTTCGAGGCAACGCGACCCTGCTTGATGCGACGGTTCGGCGCGCGATCGACGTTCTTATGCTGCTCCATGCTGCTCCTCGGCCATCCGTTTCTCGGAGATGACGGTCTGAATGCGCGCGTACGTCCGACGCATCGCACGAATTTTGCTGAAATCGCTCAAGTGGCCCGTGCGCAATGCGAAACGGAGGTTAAACATCTCGCCCTTCGTCTCGCGAGCTTTTTGCTGCAACTCCGCTACCGAAAGATTGCGGAACTCGCTCAAATCACCGTTTTTCACGCCGTCTCCTCCTCGCGCGCGACGACCTTGGTTCCGATCGGCAGCTTGGAGGCCGCCAACCGCAACGCTTCGCGCGCAATGTCCGGCGCGACGCCGGAGAGTTCGAAAAGTACGCGCCCTGGGCGCACGACGGCGACCCAGAACTCCGGGTTACCCTTACCCGAACCCATGCGCACTTCGGCAGGCTTCTTGGTCGCGGGCTTGTCCGGGAATACTTTGATCCAGACCTTACCGCCGCGCTTGATATGGCGCGTCATGGCGATACGGGCCGCTTCGATCTGACGATTCGTCATCCAGCACGGCTCGAGCGCCTGCAATCCGAAATCGCCGAACGTCAAGGAATTGCCGCGCGTCGCGCGACCGGTCATACGACCGCGCTGAACCTTGCGCCACTTCACTCGTTTGGGGGTTAACATCTCTACTGCGTTGCCTCCATTTCGGGAGCGGAGGTCTCTACGACCACGGGATCTGCCGCCGCGACGACGCTCTCGGCGAGATCGGGGGCTCCGACCGGACGCGGTGCGGGGCGAGCGGCACGGCCGGGGGCACCGGGTCGATTGCCGGTACGGGGGCCGCGCTCGCGACCCGAGCGTTCGCCGCGCGTGGGACCGCTGCGGGTACCGTCGGGCAGAACCTCGCCGCGATAGATCCACACCTTCACCCCGATGCGGCCGAAGGTAGTGAATGCTTCAACGTTGGCGTAATCGATATCGGCCCGCAGGGTGTGCAACGGCACCTTCCCGTCGGAGCTGCGTTCGGTGCGCGCGATTTCCGCGCCGCCGAGGCGCCCGGAGACCTGCACTTTTACGCCACGCGCACCGGCCTTCATCGTCCGCATGATCGCCTGTTTGATCGCCCGACGAAACGCGATGCGTTTTTCGAGCTGATCGACGATGTTTTGGCCGACCAAGCGCGCGTCGAGTTCGGGAACCTTGATCTCCATGACGTTGACGGCGACGGCCTTACCGGTCAGCTTTTCGAGATCTTTGCGGATCTCTTCGATGCCGACGCCGCGCTTGCCGATGATAATGCCCGGCTTCGCGGTATTGACGATAACGCGCGCCTGATTGGAGCGACGTTCCACTTCGATCTTGCTGATCGAGGCTTTACGCTGCCAATTCTTTTCGAAGAACTTGCGAATCGCGACGTCCTCGTGCAGCCAGTCGATGTAGTGCTTCTTTTCGAACCACCGGCTGTCCCAAGTACGCGTGATGCCCAGCCGCATTCCGACCGGATGAATCTTCTGGCCCATCGTTACTCCGTTGCCTTTGCAGTCGCGGTCGTTTTCGCAGGAGCCGGCCGACGCGTCGCCTTCGGCAACGCGACCGACGCACCCGGACGCTTGAAGCGTGCCTTCTGCGGTTTGCTCTCGCTCACGACCACGGTGACGTGCGAGAGGCGCTTGCGTTTGAAATACGCACGCCCCTGCGCGCGCGGGTCAAGACGCTTGGTAAACCGTCCGCCCGGGCCGCCATCGACCGTAATGCGGGCGATGTAGAGCTCGTCGGTATTCATGCTGTGATTGTTGCCGGCATTTGCTACCGCGCTGCGAACGAGCTTCTCGATCGGTTCGGCGGCGAAGACGCCGGCGAACTTTAAGGTTGCCAGCGCTTCGCTAACGCTCATTCCACGAATGGCGTCGGCGACGCGACGCAACTTTCGCGGCGCCATGCGGACGAAGCGGAGGTGCGCGACGGCCTCGGTGCGCGTTTGCGTATCCTGGCTCACTTCACACCCGCCTTGTCGCCGCCGTGCCCTTTGAAGTGGCGCGTCGGGGCAAACTCGCCGAGCTTATGGCCGACCATATTCTCGGTTACGTACACGGGAACGTGCGCTTTCCCATTATGAACGCCGATCGTGTGCCCGACCATCGTCGGGACGATCGTCGAAGCGCGGCTCCAGGTTTTCACCACGCGTTTTTCGCGCGTCTGGTTGAGCTGCTCGACTTTGGCGAGGAGATGGTCCGCAACGAACGGACCTTTCTTTAACGAACGTCCCATCTGTTATGCCTTCCGCTTCCGAACGATCATCTTCGCGGTACGCTTGTTGCGCCGCGTCTTCTTACCCATGGTCATCTGGCCCCAAGGAGTCGTCGGCGGACGCCCGGAGGTCGAACGAGCCTCACCACCGCCGTGCGGATGGTCGACCGGGTTCATGGCGATACCGCGAACGCTGGGCCGCTTGCCCATATGTCGCGAGCGACCGGCTTTGCCGATCACCTGATTTTCGTGTTCGATGTTTCCGAGCTGACCGATCGTCGCACGACAGACGATCAAAATCTTGCGCACTTCGCCCGAAGGCATGCGCACCTGCGCGTATTCGCCTTCCTTAGCCATGAGCTGAGCGCTGACGCCGGCGCTTCGCACCAAGCGTCCGCCCTGACCCGGGCGCAACTCGATGTTGTGGATCACCGTACCGACCGGAATATTGGCGATCGGCAACGCGTTGCCGACCTTGATATCGGCCGCCGGGCCCGATTCGATGACGTCGCCGACCTTCAGCCCCAGGGGCGCGAGGACGTAGCGCTTTTCACCGTCGCGGTACTTGACCAGCGCGATGCGGGCGGAACGGTTCGGATCGTATTCGATCGTCGCGACCTTCGCGGGGATTGCATCCTTGGTCCGTTTGAAATCGATCAAACGGTACTGACGGCGCGTTCCGCCGCCCTGATGGCGCACGGTGATATGGCCGTTATTGTTGCGACCCGCGTGTTTCTTACCGACTTCGAGGAGCGATCTCTCGGGAGCCACTTTCGAAAGCTCCGAAAAATCCATCGTCGTAATGAAGCGGCGGCCCGGGCTCGTTGGGTTATATTTTTTAACCGGCATTGCTTGGCTCCGTTACTGCTCGAAGTAGTTGATGCCGCCGAGTTCGATCTTTTGACCGGCCTTCAGCGTCACCACGGCTTTTTTGAAATCGCTCTGCTTGCCCTCGGTACGAATACCGCGACGAGCGGAGCTGCGGGCTTTCCCGCGCACGTTGATCGTGTTGATTTTCTCAACGTTCACCGAGAAAATCTCTTCGACGGCGTGACGGATCTGCGTCTTCGTCGCCGACGGGTGCACGACAAACGTGTACTGGTGCCCGATCGAATTCGCCATCGACTTTTCGGTAATACGCGGCGAAAGAATGATGTCGCGTGCGTCCATTATGCGTTCTCCTTCGGAGCGAGGCGGGTGCGAATCGCTTCGAACGCCGCCGTCGTGAACACGATACGCTCGTGACGCAGCAGATCTTTGACGTCGACCGCACCGTCGTGCGTGACGCCTACGCGCGAAAGGTTCCGACAGACCAGCGCGAGCGCGGCCGAGTTCGGTTCCGTTGCAGAATAGACGACGAGCGTACGCGGGCCGGCCTTGGCTGCTTTCGCAGAGCCGAAGAGCAGCGCCGCGGCTTGAGCGGTCTTGGTCAGCGCGAAGTCACCAGCGTCGAGCAGCGTAACTGCATCTTCGGTGAATCGCTGGGCGAGTGCGGCGAGGAAGGCCACGCGGCGCTCTTTCTTATTAAGATCCTCGACATAACTGCGCGGCTGGGGTCCGAAAACCACTCCGCCGTGACGCCACTGCGGGGAACGCGTCGAACCCTGGCGAGCGCGCCCGGTTCCCTTCTGCTTCCACGGCTTCCGGCCGCCGCCCGAGACTTCGTCCCGTTTTTTCGTCGATGCGGTTCCGGCGCGTGGATTCGCGAATTCGCGATGGACGGCGCGGTAGAGGACGTGCCCCTTCCCTTCGTTCGCGCCGGCGAGAAACGACGGCGTCGCCTCGTCGCGCAGAACTTTACCTTTGGTATCGATTACTTGCGCCATCGTTATGCTTTCGCCTCCGCGCCCTTCGCGCGTTTCACCGAGGAGCGAACGACGACTAGCGCGTTCTTCGGCCCTGGAATCGGGCCGCGAACGAGCAGTAAGTTGCGCTCGCTGTCGGCGCGCACGATTTCGAGATTCTGATGGGTCGTGCGATCGACGCCATAGTGCCCCGGGCGACGGCTACCACGATGCGTATGTCCCGCATTCGTATCGCCGTTACTCGCCGGTTGGCGATGGATCATCGAACCGTGCGTCTGATTGCCGCCTTTGAAATTATGGCGTTTCATACCGCCGGCGAAGCCGTGCCCCTTCGAGATGCCGACCACGTCGACACGATCTCCGGGCTGGAAATTCGCAACGGTTACGCTCGCCCCGACATCGACCCCGTCGATGCCGTCGCGAAATTCGCGAATAAAGCGCGTCGCCTCGACGCCCTGTTTCTTAAAATGTCCGGCAAGGGCACGGGTAACGCGGTGTTTTTTAATCGCGCCGAACCCGAGCGCCACGGCATCGTAGCCATGCTGCTCTTTCGTTCGACGCTCGACCACCGTGCAGGGACCGGCTTCGATCACCGTGACCGGTACGTACCGGCCGTCTTCGGTGAACACGCTCGTCATCCCAACCTTGCGGCCAAGGATGTTCTTCATCGTATCCTCGT
>JAJYRI010000135.1 GCA_021794175.1 bacterium | reverse complement strand
TCCCGATCGTCACCTGCCGGACCGAACAGTAATCAGTCACGTAGAGATCGCCGTTCGCCGAATCGACGGCAACGCCCTCAACGTTATTGAACGTCGCGCTCGTTCCGGTACCGTCGCTAGACGTGCAGCTCGACGGATTGCCGGCGATCGTGATAACGACGCCGCTATTTAACGTACCGTTGCCCGGATCGATCTGCCGAACCGTGCAGCCGCTCTCGTCGGTAACGTACAAATCGTGGTTCGCGGCATCGTAGGCGATGCCGTAGGGAGAATTGAACTGCGCTCCGGTGCCCGTTCCGTCGACCTCGCCGCAGGTGCTGTAATTACCGGCGATCGTGGTGACGACCCCACTGTTCGCGGTGCCGTTCCCCGGGGTTACCTGCCGAATGCTGCATCGGTCGGGAAAGTAGAGATTCCCGTTCGCCGCATCGTAGGCGATACCACCGGGATAATATAATTTCGCCCCGGTGCCGGTTCCATCGACGTCGCCGCAGGTCGCGCTCCCGGCGATCGTCGTGACGGTGGCGCTATTCGCCGTTCCATTTCCCGGCGTCATTTCCCGAATCGTGCAATTGTCGACCACGTAGATGTTGCCGTTCGCAGAGTTGTAAGCAACACCATAAGGCCCGCCAAATTCCGCACTCGTCCCGGTACCGTCGACGAGCCCCGAGACCCCGGCTTTGCCGGCGACCGTTGTCACCAGTGCCGCGGCTGTAAGGGGAATATTCGCAGTAAGCGCGCTTCCGGCGAGCGATGCCGACGGTGTCGCGGAGAGCGCGAGCGTCGCGGAACCCGCGCCGGTTGAGGCGAGCGCGAAGAGATTCGGATTCCCGCCGCCCACCGGGGCGATCGTTATGCCCGAGCCTGCCGTAACGCCGGTCATCGAAGCGGCGATGGTTGGTGCGCCGGGACCGACGATAAAGTTGCCGTCGGCGTCGAGCGCAACGATGAGCATCTTTGAGGTTGACGCCATCAAGAACTGATAGCCCGTGGTCGCACTACCGACGATCGAGCTCGGTGACATTGCCGTCGCCGAGGCCACCTGGAACGAGGCGGGGACACCGGCGAGGACGACGGGAATCGCCGGGTTCTGCCCGGCGACGAAGGTCACCGAGATGCTGTTCGCCGAGAGCTTGTTCCCGGCGGCATTCGGTTGGTCGTAGGTAATGAAGGTGAGCGTGTGGCTGCCCGCCGCAGCGCTGACCGAGACGGTGCAGTTAAGCGGGTAGGCCGCGCCCGCGCTCGAGCAGTTCGGAGAGCTCGACGAGAGGTTCTGCACGGTCGGGGTGCCGCCATCGACGGCGACCGAGATCGATTGCGTCGCCGGAGAGACATAAGCCGGGGTGCGCCCCGTGCTCGCGCTCGGCTTCGGGATCGAGATCACTACGTGCGCGTTCGCCGCGGCTCCCGTCGAGGGGAGACCCGGGCTTCCCGGTATCACCGCCGCCGGCCCGGCGCCGCCGGCACCACCGCCGCCGCAGCCGGCGAGCGACGCCGTTAGCAGCGTGACAAACACAAAACTCAGGCGACTCCCGTAACGCATCGAGCGACCTCCTTAAGATCCGACAGAACCACGCGGCCGAACGACAAAAAAAAGGACTGAAGCGGTAGGTAGGGCCAGCGTGCAACTTAGTTGTCACTCAACGGAAAAAGCTCCTCCCCTCACTGCCGAGTTCGGAGAACCATGAGCCCCAGAGGCGAAACTTTTCCCGCTCCGACGAGTTATACATATTGGCACTCAACTGCCATGACTGCTAAACAAGGAGAACCATCAACCATGAGTGAGCTCACCACGATCGAACGCCCCGCCATCCGCCCCGGGCTCCGGAGCGCCCTCGACCTGCTCAACTGGGACCCGTTCCGTGGCCTCGTCGGCAACCTTCCCCAAGGCCCGTCCTTTGAGGTCGAGCGCAACGATGAAGGCTACCAGCTCGAGCTCCCCGTCCCGGGCTTCAGCCCCGAGCAGATCGAAGCGACCGTCAACGACGGCATCCTCAACGTCGTCGGAAAGAACGAGCGCCGGAACTTCACCCGGACGATCTCGCTACCCGACGAGATCGATAGCGAGCGCATCGACGCACGCGTCGAGCACGGCATGCTGACGCTGAAGCTTCCGCTTCATCCCAAGGCACAGCCGAAGAAGATCGCCGTCCGCGGCTAACCCCGAGCGTTCGAACGATCGTGCGGAGGAGCGAACCATTCGCCCCTCCGCTTTTCTTTTTCAACGCTCGCGGCGAACGCTACGGGGGAGCGCGCTACAAGCGAGGCCAAGGTAGCGCGCTGTGATGGAGCGCTCGCACCTCCCCGACGATCTCGCAACGCTCGAATCGCAGAGCATCTACATTTTGCGCGAAGCGTTTGCGCGCATCGATCGCCCGGCGATGCTGTGGTCGATCGGGAAAGACAGCACGGCGCTGCTCTGGATGGTCCGCAAAGCCTTTCTCGGCGAGGTGCCCTTTCCGTTGGTGCTGCTCGATACCGGCATGGAATTTCCGGAGGTCTACGCATTCCGCGATCGGCTCGTGCGCGAGTGGTCGCTCCCGATCCTCAACGAAGCGTGTCCACCCGAAAGCGCCGTCGACCAGAGCTTGCCGCCGGCGGCGCGCCACGCCGCGCGCAAGACCGCGGGGCTGCGCGCGCTGCTCGAACGCGAACGCTACCGCGCGATCGTTCTCGGCATACGGCGCGACGAACAGGCGATCCGCGCGAAAGAACGGGTCTTTAGCCCGCGGAACGCCGACGGGTCGTGGGATCCGCAGCGCCAACCGCCCGAACTCTGGGATTATTATTGCACCGAGGTTCCCGACGGCGCGCACGTGCGCGTGCACCCGCTCCTGCATTGGACCGAGCGCGATATCTGGCGCTACACGCAAGCCGAGGGAATTCCGTTCGTCTCGCTCTATTTGGCGCGCAACGGGCAGCGCTATCGTTCGCTCGGCGAAAGCAACATTACGTTTCCGATTCCCAGTGAAGCCGACACGATCGAAAAGATCGTCGCCGAATTGGCGACGACGCGCGAACCCGAACGCGCGGGGCGCGCGATGGACGGCGAGAGCGAAGACGCATTCGAACGCTTGCGCGCCGGGGGGTACATGTGAGCGCGCTGCGCGTCGTGATGTTCGGCGACGTCGACGCCGGGAAATCGACGATCCTCGGGCGCCTGATGGTGGATTGCGGCTACGTCCCCCGGCAGAAGCTCGACGAGATGGCCCGGTCGAGCGAACGGCGCGGCGTTCCGATGGAGTACTCGTTTCTGCTCGACGCGTTTCAAATCGAGCGCGACCAGGCGATCACGCTCGACAGTTCGCGCATTTGGTTGAGGACGGCGAAGCGCGAGATCGTTTTCGTCGACGCGCCCGGGCACCGCGAATTAATCCGCAATTTAGTGAGCGGAGCCTCGGAAGTCGATGCGGCGATCTTGGTCATCTCCGCCGAAGAGGGCATTACCACACAGACGCGTCGACAAGCGCTCTTTTTGCAGTGGTTCGGCTTCACGTCGGTGATCGTCGCGATCAATAAGCTCGATCTCACCGCCGCGCCGCAAGCGCGTTACGAAGAGCGCGCCGCAGAGGCCGACGCGTTTCTGCGCGGGCTCGGAATCGCACCGCTCGCAATTCTCCCGGTCGCCGCTCGCGAAGGCGCGAACCTCGCCGCGCCCGGAGCAAGGACCGCGTGGTGGCGCGGCAAGACGCTGCTCGCCGAGATCGAAGCGATCGAAACGCATCGCGACGATGCGAACGCGCCGCTGCGCATGGTCGTCCAGGATGTCTATCGGCGCGGCGCGACGCGCTGGATCGTCGGGCGCATCGATTGCGGCACGATCGCTCGCGGCGACACCCTGACGTTCTGGCCGCTACGTACCACCGCGCGCGTCGCGCGCATCGTGCGCTGGCCCGACGACGTGGAGCGCGCATCGGCGGGCGCCGCCGTCGCGCTCGAACTCGACGAGCGCATTTTTGTCGACCGCGGCGCAATTGCAACGCACGAAGATTCCGGCCCGACGACCGGGCACGCCATCTCCGCCGCTCTGCTCTGGCTCGGCGAACGCCCCGCGCGCGCGGGAGCGAATCTCCGCATGCGTTTGGGGACGCGCGAGATCGCGGTAACGATCGCCCGCATCGACGAAACCTTCGAGCCCGAAGATGGGCGCGGACGCGCGGCGGAGGAAGCGCACGCGGGGGACGTCGCCGCCGTGACGCTGGTCGCGCGCGAAACGATCGCCGCCGATCCCGCATTGCCCGCATCGAGCATCTCGCGTTTTATTCTGCTCGACGAAGGGCGCGTCGTCGCCGGCGGAAAGGTGCGCGCGGTTGCGGCCGCCGCGCGCGGCGAGGGCGCGACCAATATCGTCGCCGCTCGTTCCTCCGTCGGCCGCGACGAACGCGGCGCGCGCAACGGGCACCGCGGCTACGTGTTCTGGCTCACCGGTCTCCCGAGCTCCGGGAAATCGACGATCGCCATGCGCGTCGAACGCATGCTCTTCGAGCGCGGACGCCACGTTTACGTTCTCGACGGCGATACGTTGCGCACGACGTTGAACGTCGATCTCGGCTTCACCGAAGAGGATCGCCGCGAAAACGTGCGGCGCACCGCCGCCCTCGCGGGCATCTTTGCCGACGCAGGGATCGTCGTTTTGACGGCGCTCATTTCGC
>JAJYRI010000134.1 GCA_021794175.1 bacterium | reverse complement strand
CACTCGCCGATATGATGGCGGAGCGCGGCGTGGAGGCCTACTCTATTACCGACCACGACACCCTCGCCGCATACGGACGCTTTACGCCGCATGCGGGCGCGCGCGTGATCGAGGGCACCGAGATCAATACATACTATCGCAACTCCGAAGTGCACGTCCTCGGATATGGCCTGCGCCCCGAAGATCCGGATTTTACCGAATTTCTCGTGGAGAACCGCGAGCATCGCTTTACGCGCGCGCAACGTATGGTCGAGCAACTCCAGGCCGGCGGCTATTCGATTACGATGGCCGACGTCGAACGGCACGCGCAGGGATCGAAGGTGTTGGGGCGACCGCACGTCGCACGCGCGCTGGTCGCAAATGGAATCGCAAGCGATATTGAAACGGCGTTTCGTAGTCTCCTACGACGCGGCCGACCGGGCTTCGTGCCCTCGACGTTCGTCACGCCGCAGCGCGCGAGCGCGGCGATCCGCGCCGCAGGGGGCCTCGCCGTCCTCGCGCACCCCGGCAGAGTCGCCGATGGGACGATCGTCGACGAACTCTGCGATGCCGGGGAGTTCGACGGGCTCGAAATCTACTACCCGCTGCACGACGCGAACGACATTGCGCTCTACGAGAGCAAGGCGCGCGAGTACGGGTTATTCGCTACCGCCGGGGCCGACTTCCACGACATTCGCTACCATACGCGCGGGGTCGGCATGGAGATCGACGGTGCGGCGCTCGCTCCGTTTTTCGAGCGCGTCGGGTTAGCGTAAATCGCGCGCGATTATCGACTGCGTTCGGCGATCTCCGCGCGTAGGGCGACGATTCCATCGCGCGCGCGCAGTTCGAGACGCTCCAACGCTGCCCGCTGCCGTGCCACGAGCAACTCGTCGCGGAGATAGCGATGGTTGACGCGGACGTTATAGGCGGCCGCGGCGAGCCCGGCGGCGGCGAACTCCCCGGCGCAGCCGACATCGCTGAGCAGATGGGGGTTGGGATGTTCGAGCAGCAGGTGCGCCTCGTCGAGGGTGCGCAGCGCGAGTTCGGCGGCACGAAGCGGTTCGCCGGCGGCATGGGCGAGCGCAGCCTGGAGGCGTTCGTGGCGCTCCCGCGCCTGCTCCGCGGTTTCCTTGGGCAACCCCATCGCGGCGACGACCTCGGCGTAGGCTTCCTCGTCGCGTATCCGGGCATCGGCGAGCGCGGCGCGCAGGCGCTCGGCGTTCTCGATCCGTTCGGCGAACCAGTCGCGCCAGGGGGCGTAGGCCTTGCCCTCGATACAGATGCGGGCGACCATGGCGACCAGGGCGGCCCCGAGGGCGGCCACGAGGCAGGCCGCACTCCCACCCCCCGGGGTGGGGGCGCTGGAAGCAAGTTGGTTTAAGTAGTCGTCGAGCGTTTTCACAGGGCCTAGAGTTATTCGGTTACGAAACCATCGTCCTCGTCTCAACAAGGAGAAAATTCGTGTCACCATCGGTTACCCTCGCGGGGGATGTCAAAGATCGCGCTCTTGCCGAGCAAGGTCGCTCCCGCATTGCCTGGGCCGGAGCCTATATGCCGGTCCTCGCCCAGATTCGAGATCGTTTCGAGGCGGAGAAGCCGCTCAAGGGCGTCCGTATAGGCGCCTGCTTGCATGTCACGACGGAGACCGCGAACCTCATGCTCGCGCTCCAGGCCGGCGGCGCGGAGATCGCGCTCTGTGCCAGCAACCCGCTATCGACGCAAGATGACGTCGCCGCGGCGCTCTGCGAGTACGGCATCCCGACCTACGCTATCAAAGGCGAAGATAACAGCACCTATTATTCGCATATAGAATCGGTTATTGCGACGAAGCCGCAGATGTCGATGGACGACGGCTGCGATTTGGTGACGACGATCTACACCAAACACAACCATCTGCTCAAAGAGATGATCGGCGGTTGCGAAGAGACGACCACCGGCGTCATTCGCCTCAAGGCGATGCAGAAAGACGGCGTGTTGCCCTACCCGGTGATCGCGGTGAATAACGCGTTGACCAAGCATATGTTCGACAATCGGTACGGCACCGGGCAGTCGACGCTCGACGGCATTATCCGCGCGACCAACGTGTTGCTGGCGGGGCGTACGCTCGTCGTCGTCGGCTACGGCTGGTGCGGGCGCGGCGTCGCATCGCGCGCGGCCGGTATGGGCGCGCATGTCGTCGTTACCGAAGTCGATCCGCGTAAGGCGATCGAAGCGGTGATGGACGGCTATCGCGTGATGCCGATGGCCGAAGCGGCGAAGATCGGCGACGTCTTCGTGACGGTGACCGGCAACTATCACGTCATCTCCGAAGCGCACTTCAAGTTGATGAAGGACGGCGCGATCGTCTGCAACTCGGGGCACTTCAACGACGAGCTCGATCTCGACGGGATCAAGAAGTTGAGCAAATCGATGCACGTTCCGCGCACGTTCGTGGAGCAGTACGAAATGCACGACGGACGCAAGGTCTGCATTCTCGCCGATGGCCGATTGGTGAATCTCGCCGCAGGCGAAGGGCACCCGGCGGCGGTGATGGATATGTCGTTTGCCAACCAAGCGATGGCGGCGGGGCATCTTGCCAAACATCACGCGCAGATGAAGAAGCAGGTTTACGACGTGCCGGTAGAGATCGACGAAGAAGTCGCGCTCTTGAAGCTCGCTTCGATGGGCGTCGAAATCGACACGCTGACCCCCGAACAGCAGAAATACATGGCTTCGTGGAGCGAGGGAACCTAAGAAAATGGCATACCGTAGATTATTCACGTCGGAATCGGTGACCGAGGGTCACCCCGACAAAGTCGCCGATCAAATATCCGATGCGGTGCTCGACGCGCTGCTGAAGGAAGATCCGCATTCGCGCGTCGCCGTGGAGACCTTCGCGATTACCGGCCAGATTCACATCGCCGGTGAAGTCTCGACGAAAACCTACGTCGATATCCCGCGTATCGTGCGCGAGACGATTAAAGAGATCGGCTACGATCGCTCGGCCGTTGGGTTCGATTACGAGACCTGCGGCGTGAGCGTCTCGATCGACGAACAGTCGCCCGATATCGCGATGGGCGTCGACCGTTCGCTCGAAGCGAAGGGCGGCGAGAACGATCCGTTCGAGCTCACCGGCGCAGGCGACCAGGGCATGATGTTCGGTTACGCCTGCCGCGAGACGGCGGAACTGATGCCGCTGCCGATCGTGCTGGCGCACAATCTTACCCGCCACCTCGCCGCGATGCGCAAGAACGGAACGATTCCCTATCTGCGCCCCGACGGCAAATCGCAAGTGACGGTCGAATACGACGGCAACACGCCGGTCGCCGTCGATGCGGTGGTGATCTCGACGCAGCACGATCCCGATATCGCGCTCGACGTCATTCGCCGCGAGATCGCCGATAAGGTGATCGCGCACGTGATTCCGAGCAACCTGCGCAGCGAGAGCACGCGCGTCTTCGTCAACCCGACCGGGCGTTTCGTGATCGGTGGGCCGAAGGGCGATGCCGGCCTGACGGGGCGGAAAATTATCGCCGATACCTACGGCGGCATGGCGCGCCACGGCGGCGGTGCGTTCTCGGGCAAGGACCCGACGAAGGTGGACCGTTCGGCGGCGTACGCCGCGCGTTGGGTCGCCAAGAATATCGTTGCAGCGGGGCTCGCCGAGCGCTGCGAGCTGCAGGTCGCCTATGCGATCGGCGTCGCGCGCCCGATGAGCGTGCTCGTGGAGACCTTCGGCACCGCCGCGATCTCCGAAGAGCGCATCGCCAAGGCGGTCGGCGAGGTCTTCGACCTGCGGCCGGCGGCGATTATCCACCATCTCGACCTGCTGCGCCCGATCTATCGCCAGACGGCGGCCTACGGCCACTTCGGACGCCCCGAGCTCGATCTCCCGTGGGAGCGGCTCGACCGCGTCGAAGCGCTCCGCGCGGCGACCGGCTTCACCGGAGAGGCACTCCGCGTGCCGAACTTTGCGCGTTAACCAAGCGTTCTACGGGTAGAAGTGAGGTAAGGAGGCTGAAATGAAAATATTCAAAGCGCTACTCGGATTCGGACTCGCATTCGCGATGGTCGCCCCTGCGCTGGCGCAGCAGGCATTCACGCTCGATAACGGCGTGGTCGTCTACGGCCGGATGCAGACGTCGATTAACACGGCGACGGCGAACCCGGGCGATGGTTTCACGATGGCCGTGATTCCACCGTTCCCAAACCAGGCTGGAGGCCTGGAAGGCGCAACGATCTACGGGCACGTCGCTGCGGTGACGCGCGCCGGGCGCGGGCGCAAAGCGGCGCTCAAGCTCGCCTTCGATCGCCTTCAACTCGCTGACGGAAGCGTCGCGTCGATTAGCGGTTCGTTGAGCCAAGCGCAGGAAAAGAAACAGTCGCGTAACGGCGCGACGGTGGCGCTCTCGACGATCGGCGGCATGATTCTCGGGAACATGATCGGCAAGACGATCTTCCACACCAATATCGGCGGAATCGCCGGCGCGGCCGGCGGCTTCCTCTACGGCTACAACAACAAGTCGAACTTCACCATCGAGAACGGAACCGAGGTGCAGATGCGCCTCGACCGGACGGTCACCATCCGGCGGCAATCGACTGCCCCCGGCGGCCGCTAAACCCACCAGCATCGCTTTCGGCGCCCGGTTCCGACCTAAGCAGGGAGGAGGCGGGCGCCGCATCGCGTAGCCTAGGGTTCGCCGTTCCGGATTAGCTCAGTTGGTAGAGCAGCTGACTGTTAATCAGCGGGTC
>JAJYRI010000133.1 GCA_021794175.1 bacterium | reverse complement strand
TCATGAGTCTCCCGAGTCGTCAAAAAATGAGGGCAGCGATGCGCATCAAGTACGAGGTCTCCGCAGGTGGGGTTCTCCTTCGTCGTCGCGACGCGGGCTTCGATGCGATGCTTATCGGGCGAGGCTCTCCGCGCGTGTGGACGCTGCCGAAAGGTCACGTCGAGCATCGGGAATCCAACGAGCAGGCGGCGATTCGCGAAGTTCGCGAGGAGACCGGCTGCTGGGGCGAGATCCTCGGACGCCTCAATGAAATCTCCTATTGGTTCTACGTCGGCAAAGCGAAGCACAAAAAGAGCGTGACGTTCTTTTCGATGCGCTACCTCTCGGGCGATCCGCAGAACCACGACCACGAAGTCGATGAGGCCCGCTGGTTCGATGCGGCGACCGCGCGCAAGATGCTCAAGTACGTTAACGAGAAACGCTTGATCGATATGGCGCTCGAGTCGGCGACCGAACATATCGGCAGCTTCGAACTGGAGCCGACGCTCGTCCCGGCGATGGAGCAGCGTAGCTCTTGAACCAGAGCGCGCTCGCGGAGCGTTCCGACCCATGCCTCGTGCGGCTCGACGTCTTCGACGGGCCGCTTGATTTGTTGCTCGGTCTCATTAAAGAGCAGCAACTCGACATCGCCACGGTATCGCTCGCGAGCGTCGCCGAACAATACCTCGCCTACGTGCGCGTTATGGAATCGCTCGACGTCGAGGTAGCGGCCGAGTATCTCGTCATCGCGGCGACGCTCGTCTTTCTCAAGTCGCGCGCGTTGTTGCCCGCCATCCCGGCGGAGCTCGCCGAGGTCGGCGAAGAATCGCCCGAAGAAGTAGAAGAACGTCTGCGCCGCCGCTTGATCGCCTACTCGAAGTATCGCGAACTCGGCGACGCGCTTCGCACGCGCCAAGGCGAGGCGGGCGCGGTCTTTTATCGCGAGGGCGGCGATGCGACCGGCGATTTCGAACAACGCTATCGCATCGACGCCGATCGCCTCGCGCGAGCGTTCCTCGCCATGCTGCGCAACGCTCGCCCTGAAAAGCGAACGATCGTGCGCGAGCGGATCTCGCTGCTCGCTCAGATGGATTATATCGTGCGCAGCCTCAAAGAGCGTGGCGAAACCACCTTCGCCGCCCTCTGCAACGAACTCGGAATGACGCGCGAGATCGTGATCGCCACCTTTCTCGCCGTCCTCGAGCTGATGCGCCGCAATCGCATCCGCATCGAGCAACCCGCCGCGTTCGAAGATATCATCATCGCCCTCCCTCACGGACAAACGACACCTGTATGAGCACCGATACCGTCATCGCCGAAGCCCTCGCCGAAACCGCGCACGAGCGCGAAGAACTCGGCGCCGCCGCCGCGCGTATAGAGCCGTTGGTGGAGGCGCTGCTCTTCGTCGCCGGCGAATCGCTCGACCAACGGCGGATCGCAAAGTTGGTCGATGCCGACGAGAAGGCGGTCGATCTCGCGCTCGCGGCGCTCGCCGAACGCTACGACGGTCGGGGGATCGTCCTTCGCAATATCGCCGGCGGCTTTCGTTTCGGTACCTCGCCGGCCGCTCGCGAGGTGGTGGAAAAATATTTACTCCCTCCGAAAACGTCGCTCTCGTCCCCAGCGCTCGAGACGCTTGCGATCGTCGCGCAGATGCAGCCGGTTACCAAAGGGGAGATCGAATCGATCCGCGGCGTCAATTCCGATAGCGTCGTCAATACACTCCTCGATCGATCGCTCATCTGCGAAGCGGGCCGCAAAGAAGTCGTCGGTAGGCCGATGCAATATAAAACGACGCCGCTCTTCTTGGAATCCTTCGGTCTCAATTCGCTCGAAGATCTTCCCGATTTGGAGGTGGAGATCGAGCGACCTCGAGAACTCGCGCTCCCGCTCATCGCCGGCGATGCCGAGCCGGTAGAGGAGCAGGTCGCCGAGAGCGTCGAGCAAACAGAATCGACGGAATGACGGTTCAAAACGATACCCCGGCTCGGCCGCTCGCCTACTCTCCTTCGCTGTACGACGCCCTCGTCGAGTTCGGAATGCCCTTGCGGGGACGCATTCTCGATGCCGCGTGCGGCGAGGGCGACGCGAGCGCTCCGCTGCTCGATAACGGTGCCGTCGTTACCGGTATCGATCTCCACGCCGAAGCGCTCGATCGAGCGCGCCGACTCCATCCGACCGCGACTTGGCGCCTCGGCGACGTAACGGCGCTACCGTTCGAGGCGGCGACGTTCGATGGGTATATTTGCGCGCAGAGTTACCACCTCTTCGATCGCGCGAAAGCGTTCGCCGAGGCGTATCGCGTTCTCAAGCCCGGCGGCGTGGTCGCGGTGTGGTGGAAGCACGCGCTCTCGGGTTCCCCGGTGCGCCCGCTCTGCGACGAAGCCGCGCGCGAGATCGATATTCACCCGCTCGCCGGCACGCTCGTCGGCGGTTTCCGCGAGTTTTACGCCGCTCCGTTCGTGGGACAAACGCTGCGCGTCGTGCAATGGCGCCTGGTGACGACGCGCGCCGCATTTTTCGAAGAGGAGCGCGTTCGGCTCGAACACGCGGAAATCTCCGCCGATCGAATCGAGCGGTACGTGAAAACGCTGGAACGCCTGTTCGTCGAACAACTCGGCCCCGAGATCGGGAGTTTCCAGCACGCCTACATGCAATATCTCTACCTCGCTCGTAAGGCGGCATAACGTGCGCTTCGGACTGCACATGCGGCTCTCCGACGGATACGAAGCCGCCGTGCGTCGATCCGCCGCGCTCGGCTGCACGACGATGCAGGTATTCACGAGCAACCCGCGCGCCTATCGGCAGGCGACGCCGAAAGTGGAAGCGCTGGCCACTTTCGCCGCGCTGCGAGCGCAGAACGATCTCGACCCCGCGGTGACGCATACGCCCTATCTCATCAATCTCGCCAGCGAGGACCCGAAAATTTTCAGCGGGTCGCTGAATCTTTTGAAACACGATCTCCGCGTGGCGGCGCTCGCCGGCATCGCTTTGGTGAACACGCATCTCGGTTCGTACGGCAAGCGCGATCGCGACGCGGGCTTTGCGGCGATTGCGGCGGCCCTCGAAGAGGCGCTCTCGGAGATTCCGCCGTCGGTATCGCTGGTGCTCGAAAATTCGGCGGGTGCCGGGGCGCTTGCGGGAGGAACGCTCGAGGAACTGGGAGCGTTCATGCGCGCGGTCGATCACCCGCAACTCGGGGTCTGTATTGATACGGCGCACGCGTGGGCGGCGGGATATAAAATCGATACGAAGGACGACGTCGCGCGCTTCGTCGAGGAGATCGACAAGCACCTCGGCTTCGATCGCTTGCGGATGTTCCATCTTAACGACACGCAGATTCCGCTCGGCGGAAATCGCGACCGCCACTGGCACATCGGCGAGGGACTGATCGGCGAGAACGGTTTTCGCGCCTTACTCGGCTTCGCCGAGCTGCGAGGGAAAGTCGCGATTCTCGAGACGCCGGGCGAAGATGCCGACGACGAACGCAATATGGCGACGATCCTTCGTCTGTATGCGGAGGCTGCCTAAGGCTCCGTGCCGATCGCGCATCTCGACGTCGACGCGTTCTATGCAAGCGTCGCGGTGCGGGATCGCCCCGAACTTCGCGGGCGCCCCTTGGTAGTGGCGGGTGCCCATCGTCGCTCCGTCGTGTTGACGGCCTCGTACGAAGCGCGCCCTTTTGGAATTCGTTCGGCGATGCCGCTGCATCAAGCGCTCGAGCGTTGCGCCGATCTCGTGGTGGTGCCCCCGGAGATGGAACGCTACCGGAGCGAATCGAAGGCGATCTTCGCGATTCTCCGGTCGCGCGGGCACGTGCTCGAGCCGCTCTCCCACGATGAGGCCTTTCTCGATCTCAACGAGATGGCGTTCGACGACGCAAGGGCGCTCGTCGAGCAATTCCGTGCGGAGGTCTTTCGCGAACGAGGATTGACCATTAGCGCGGGGCTCGCGTGCGGGAAGATGATCGCGAAGATCGCCTCCGAACTCGCAAAACCCAACGGCATGCTCGCCGTCGAGCCCGGCGACGAGCGCGCGTTTCTCGCTCCGCTCTCGGTGGGGCGCCTGTGGGGCATCGGCCCGAAAACGGAAGCTCGCCTCAACGAACGCGGTATCGTGACCGTCGCCGATATTCTGACGCTCGACGATAACGCTCTTGGGGAGCTGTTCGGTTCTTCGTCGGAGCGTATGCGAGAGTTCGCTCTCGGCATCGACCGGCGAACCGTCAGCGACGAACGGGAGACGAAATCGATATCGACGGAGGAGACGTTCGAGTACGATCTCGCCGACGAAGTGCGTATGCGCGAACTGCTCGTCGCTCAGGCGCGCGAGCTCGCCGGGGATCTCCAACGAAAGAATCTCTGGGCGCGGACCGTCGGTATCAAGATCAAGTTCGCCGATTTTTCGCTGCGCGTGCGGCAAACGAGCTTGCGCGAACCGACGCAATCACCGAAAGCAATCTATAGCGCGGCCCGCAGCTGTCTGGAGCGCGCGCGCATCGATGGGGCGCCGATCCGTCTGCTCGGGACTCGCGTTGCGGCGCTCGGCGAACGCGCGTCGAACCAACTCTCGCTCTTCGCTCCGCGCGCGTAGGCGCGCTTGCGGTGTTTGTCACGCCGAGTAGCCGCCCTTGTGCCGCCCTTGTCAGCCGCCCTTGTCACGCCGAGTAGCCGCCCTTGTCACGCCGAGTTGCCGCCGAAGGCGGCGTATCGAGGCGGCATTTCGTGGCGCGCATCGAGGC
>JAJYRI010000132.1 GCA_021794175.1 bacterium | reverse complement strand
TCATGAGTCTCCCGAGTCGTCAAAAAATGAGGGCAGCGATGCGCATCAAGTACGAGGTCTCCGCAGGTGGGGTTCTCCTTCGTCGTCGCGACGCGGGCTTCGATGCGATGCTTATCGGGCGAGGCTCACCGCGCGTGTGGACGCTGCCGAAAGGCCACGTCGAACATCGGGAATCCAACGAGCAGGCCGCGATTCGCGAAGTTCGCGAGGAGACCGGATGTTGGGGCGAGATCCTCGGACGCCTCAATGAGATTTCATATTGGTTTTACGTCGGCAAAGCGAAGCATAAGAAGAGCGTGACGTTCTTTTCCATGCGTTATCTCTCGGGCGATCCGCAGAACCACGATCACGAGGTCGACGAGGCCCGCTGGTTCGACGCGGCGACCGCGCGCAAGATGCTGAAATACGTCAACGAGAAACGCTTGATCGATATGGCGCTCGAATCGGCGACGGAGCATATCGGCAGCTTCGAACTGGAGCCGACGCTCGTTCCGGCGATGGAGCAGCGTAGCTCTTGAACCAGAGCGCGCTCGCGGAGCGTTCCGATCCATGCCTCGTGCGGCTCGACGTCTTCGACGGGCCGCTTGATTTGTTGCTCGGTCTGATTAAAGAGCAGCAGCTCGATATCGCTACGGTATCGCTCGCGAGCGTTGCCGAACAGTATCTCGCCTACGTGCGCGTTATGGAGTCGCTCGACGTCGAGGTGGCGGCGGAATACCTCGTCATTGCGGCGACGCTCGTCTTCCTCAAATCGCGCGCCCTGTTGCCCGCGATTCCGGCCGAACTCGCCGAGGTCGGTGAAGAATCGCCCGAAGAAGTAGAAGAACGTCTGCGCCGCCGCTTGATCGCCTACTCGAAGTACCGCGAACTCGGCGACGCGCTTCGTACCCGCCAAGGCGAGGCGGGCGCGGTCTTTTATCGCGAGGGCGGCGATGCGACCGGCGACTTCGAACAACGCTATCGCATCGATGCCGATCGGCTCGCGCGCGCATTCCTCGCTATGCTGCGCAACGCGCGCCCCGAAAAGCGAACGATCGTACGCGAGCGAATCTCGCTGCTCGCTCAGATGGACTACATCGTGCGCAGCCTCAAAGAACGCGGCGAAACCACCTTTGCCGCCCTCTGCAACGAACTCGGCATGACGCGCGAGATAGTGATCGCTACGTTTCTCGCCGTCCTCGAGCTGATGCGCCGCAATCGCATTCGCATCGAGCAGCCGGCCGCATTCGAAGATATCATCATCGCCCTCCCACACGGACAAACGACACCTGTATGAGTACCGACACCGTTATCGCCGAAGCTCTTGCCGAAACCGTCCACGAGCGCGAGGAGCTCAGCGCCGCTGCAGCGCGTATAGAACCGTTGGTGGAGGCGCTGCTCTTCGTTGCCGGCGAATCGCTCGATCAGCGACGGATCGCAAAATTGGTCGATGCCGATGAGAAGGCGGTCGATCTCGCGCTCGCGGCGCTCGCCGAACGGTACGACGGGCGGGGGATCGTCCTTCGCAATATCGCGGGAGGTTTTCGTTTCGGCACCTCTCCGATCGCGCGCGAGGTGGTGGAAAAATATTTGCTCCCTCCGAAAACGTCGCTCTCGTCCCCCGCGCTCGAGACGCTGGCGATCGTCGCGCAGATGCAGCCGGTTACCAAAGGAGAGATCGAATCGATCCGCGGCGTGAATTCCGATAGCGTCGTGAATACGCTCCTCGATCGGTCGCTCATCTGCGAAGCCGGTCGTAAAGAAGTCGTCGGCAGGCCGATGCAATACAAAACCACGCCGCTCTTTTTGGAGTCGTTCGGTTTGAATTCGCTTGAAGATCTTCCCGATTTGGAGGTGGAGATCGAGCGCCCCCGAGAACTCGCGCTCCCGCTTATCGCCGGCGATGCCGACGTCGCGGAAGAGCAGGTTGCCGAGCGCGACGAGCAAACAGAATCGGCGGAATGACGGTCCAAAACGAAACTGCGGCTCGGCCGCTCGCCTACTCCCCTTCGCTGTACGATGCCCTCGTCGAGTTTGGAATGTCGTTACGAGGGCGCATTCTCGACGCGGCATGCGGCGAGGGCGACGCGAGCGCGCCGTTGATCGATAACGGGGCCGTCGTTACCGGCATCGATCTCCACGCCGAAGCGCTCGACCGTGCCCGCCGATTGCATCCGACCGCGACCTGGCGTCTCGGCGACGTCACCGCGTTGCCGTTCGAAGCGTCAACCTTCGACGGATATATCTGCGCGCAGGGGTACCATCTCTTCGATCGCGCGAAAGCGATCGCCGAGGCGCACCGCGTACTCAAACCCGGCGGCACCGTCGCTATTTGGTGGAAGCACGCACTCTCGGGGTCGCCGGTTCGTCCGCTCTGCGACGAAGCCGCGCGCGAGATCGATATTCATCCGCTCGCCGGGACGCTCGTCGGCGGCTTCCGTGAGTTTTATGCCGCGCCGTTCGTCGGGCAATCGCTGCGCGTCGTGCAATGGCGCCTGGTGACGACGCGTGCGGCATTTTTTGAAGAAGAGCGCATCCGGCTCGAGCATGCCGGAACCTCCGCCGATCGAATCGAGCGATACGTAAAAACGTTGGAACGTCTCTTCGTCGAACAGCTCGGCCCCGAAATCGGGAGCTTCCAGCACGCCTACATGCAATATCTCTATCTCGCTCGCAAGGCGGCATAGCATGCGCTTCGGACTGCATATGCGTCTCTCCGACGGCTACGAAGCTGCGGTTCGTCGGTCCGCCGCCCTCGGCTGCACGACGATGCAAGTGTTCACGAGCAACCCGCGCGCGTATCGGCAAGCAACGCCGAAGGTGGAAGCGCTGGCAGCGTTTGCCGCGTTACGGGCGCAGAACGATCTCGACCCCGCGGTGACGCATACCCCCTACCTTATTAACCTCGCTAGCGAAGATCCGAAAATCTTTAGCGGCTCGCTGAACCTTTTGAAACACGATCTTCGCGTAGCCGCGCTCGCCGGCATCGCGTTGGTCAATACGCATCTCGGTTCGTATGGAAAGCGCGACCGTGAGGCGGGCTTTGCGGCGATTGCGGCGGCGCTGGGCGAGGCTCTCTCGGAGATTCCGCCGTCGGTATCGCTGGTGCTCGAAAATTCGGCGGGCGCCGGAGCGCTCGCGGGGGGAACGCTCGAAGAGCTGGGAGCGTTCATGCGCGCGGTCGATCACCCGCAACTCGGGGTCTGTATCGATACGGCGCACGCCTGGGCGGCGGGATATAAAATCGATACGAAGGATGACGTCGCGCGCTTCGTCGAGGCGATCGACAAGCACGTCGGCTTCGATCGCCTGCGGATGTTTCATCTCAACGATACGCAAATTCCGCTCGGCGGCAATCGCGATCGACACTGGCATATCGGCGAAGGCTTGATCGGCGAGAACGGTTTTCGCGCCTTATTCGGGTTCGCCGAGCTGCGAGGAAAGGTTGCGATTCTCGAGACGCCCGGCGAGGATGAGGACGACGAGCGCAATATGGCGACGATCCTTCGCCTGTATGCGGAGGCCGCCTAAGGCTCCGTGCCGATCGCGCATCTCGACGTCGACGCGTTCTATGCAAGCGTCGCGGTGCGGGATCGCCCCGAACTTCGCGGGCGCCCCTTGGTGGTGGCAGGGGCACATCGTCGCTCGGTCGTGCTGACGGCTTCCTACGAAGCGCGCCCTTTTGGCATTCGTTCGGCGATGCCGCTCCACCAAGCGTTGGAGCGCTGCGCCGACCTCGTGGTCGTGCCGCCGGAGATGGAACGCTACCGGAGCGAATCGAAGGCGATCTTCGCAATCCTACGGTCGCGCGGGCACGTGCTCGAGCCGCTCTCCCACGATGAGGCCTTCCTCGATCTCAACGAGATGGAGTTCGGCGATGCAAAATTGCTCGTCGAGCAATTCCGTACGGAGGTCTTTCGCGAACGGGGCCTGACCATCAGCGCGGGGCTCGCGTGCGGGAAGATGATCGCGAAGATCGCCTCCGAGCTCGCAAAACCCAACGGCATGCTCGCAGTCGAGCCCGGCGACGAGCGCACGTTTCTCGCGCCGCTCTCGGTGGGGCGACTGTGGGGCATCGGTCCGAAGACGCAAGCGCGCCTCAACGAGCGCGGTATCGTAACCGTCGCCGATATCCTGACGCTCGACGAGCCTGCTCTCGCCGAACTTTTTGGCTCTTCCTCGGAGCGTATGCGCGAGTTCGCACTGGGCATCGATCGACGGACCGTCAGCGACGCGCGAGAGACGAAATCGATTTCGACTGAGGAGACCTTCGAGTACGACCTCGCCGACGAAGCGCGTTTGCGCGAATTGCTCGTCGCCCAGGCGCACGAGCTCGCCGGGGATCTCCAACGGAAGAATCTTTGGGCGCGCACCGTCGGTATCAAGATCAAGTTCGCCGATTTTTCACTGCGCGTGCGGCAAACGAGCTTGCGCGAACCGACGCAGTCGCCGAAGGCGATCTATCGCGCCGCCCGCAGTTGTTTGGAGCGCGCGCGCATCGATGGTGCGCCGATCCGCCTGCTCGGGACGCGCGTTGCGGCGCTCGACGAACGCGCCTCGAACCAGCTCTCGCTCTTCGCTCCTCGTTCGTAGGTGCGCGCTTGCGGGCTCTGTCGCGCCGAGTAGCCGCCCTTGTGCCGCCCTTGTCAGCCGCCCTTGTCACGCCGAGTAGCCGCCCTTGTCACGCCGAGTTGCCGCCGAAGGCGGCGTATCGAGGCGGCATTTCGTGGCGCGCATCGAGGC
>JAJYRI010000131.1 GCA_021794175.1 bacterium | reverse complement strand
CGATCTCTACAACACAGCATAAAACCTAGGCCTAGGTTTGTCAACATCCGAAGCATCTGCCATTCGGATGCCCCGTCAACGCCAGGGGTCTGCTCGAACCACGAGCGTTTCTTTGGGGTGCAGAGCGCTCTCGTAGTCGCTGCGGCGCAGCACGACCACTTCATCCCGACCACGACGCGAAATGACCTGTGGTGGTCTGCCCTCGAGGGCGTTCTGCACGACCTCGCTGAGGCGCGCCTTTGCGTCCTGGAGCTGCCACGTCGTCCCTTCGCCTGTGCGTTTTGCCGACATACGGCCCTCCTTCACGCGTTTCACGGTAATTCGGAAAGGGACGCGCTATCAACTAGTCTGACTAGTCTGTAGATGGCAGTTCGGCCGTGTCATCGGGGCGACGCCCCGCACCGATGCGGTAGCGGCCAACAAATGCTAAATGGCCGGGTTCGCACGCACCCGGGGAACAGATGGGGGAGACAAGAGCTTGAAATCTAAGCGGCGCTTAGGTTATCATGAGGGAGAGGTTCGGTGGGGTCCAAGCGGTTCCGAGGCGTCCTATTCGTGTCGAAAGTTGGCGACCACGCCCCGTGCCACTTTCACGCCTTCATCGGCCATGGCGAAGTGATCGTCGAATTTACCGTCGAGCGGCACGCCCGGCTTTGCAACCGTGATGATGCCGTTCGGGGCGCGACGCTTTCGGAGGTAAAAAAGATCTTAAGAACTGCCACCCAACACGCTGAAATCTTGCTATCGCTCTGGGAGGAAGCCCATGCGTAAATCAACGACGCACGACCATTTAACCGACGCGGAGATCGAGGAAGCCATTGCGCGGGGCGAGGCCTTCGAGCGGTACGCACCGCGAGCCACATTCGCGCGCTATCGCAGCAGCGACGACGCAGTCGTCGTCGGTCTTTCAACCGGTATCGAACTGGCGATTCCGCGTCGCTTCATGCAAGGGCTGGAAGGCGCCTCGGCCGAGGCGTTGGCGAATGTCGCGGTTCTTGGGCCGGGTTCGACGCTCTTTTGGGAATCGCTTGACGTTGCTCATGGCGTCGCGAGTCTTCTCAAGGGTATCTTCGGTAATCGCCGTTGGATGAGCGAAATCGGGAAACGCGGTGGCGTCGTTCGTAGCCGCGCGAAAGCGCGCGCATCGCGGAAGAATGGCCGCCTCGGCGGGCGCCCCCGAAAGGTTGCCTAGCGATCGATTGCGCAGCCTCAATTCCTGGCCGTTCGAACATCTGACGAGTCGTTAAGAAGGCCGGCGGCTGCTCTCGTGGTGCAGGCGCGCCATCCAGATGCTTCGTCGCGTCGGATTCGGGTATCCGCCGCTCGCGTCGCACGTTCACACGGTTATGAGGCGAAGGTCGGGGAAATTCGTGCGATAAAAGGCCGCATCGCCGGTGATGAGACCGCCGGTCGCTGCGGCATGTGCGCCGATTGCGAAATCGGCGAGCAGGCGTCGGGGGGCGCCGCTCGGCTGTCGTTTTCGCCGCGCCGCGTACTCTGCCCAGGCGCTGCCCGCCGCTTCCCACACGTCGCGCGCAATCTCCCACTGAACGCCGATTGTCGTTGCGCGCAAAAAGGCGTCGATTTCCTTCTTGTTCCATCCGGGATGTGCGAAGAGCTCCGCGTACACGATCGGGCAGATCAGCAATCCCTGCCGCTCTGCGTGCTTTTCGAGGACCGTTGAGGCGAGCTCGGCGGCCGCTTGCGTGCCGGCGACCAGATCGATAATGACGTTGGTGTCGACAGCAAGGCTCAACGCTTGCTCTCGTGCCCGCGAAGCTCGCGCAACCACGCATTGGTTTCCTTCGGCGAGCGGCCCGCACCGACGCGGTACCGGCCGGCGAACGCGGAAAAGCGGTTTGGGCGCGGTGCCGGGAGTACGCGCACGCCATCCGGCCCGATCTCAAACATAAGCGCGTCGCCTGCGGTGACGTTTAGCGCCGCTCGTACCGCGGCGGGCAGGGTTAGTTGCTGCTTTGAGGTAAGTGTTGCCTTACTCCTTACTACCATGTAAGGAGTTTACCACCATTCGGCTGCGGCGGGCAACCGAAATTGCTTTGCCTAGTCGGCGCAGGCCCACCGCATGCCGGAGCTTTCGGCGGCCGCGTTGAGACGCCGATCGCGTGTCATCAAGGTTGCGTCGAGATCCTGGGCGAGCACGAGATACGCCGCATCGTACGCCGAGATTCCCCAGCGGAGCGCCGCTTCGAACGCGCGTGGCGAGCCGAGTTCGGTGCCGCTGGTTTCGACACGCAGCGGCAGCCGCGCGAGTGCCGCTAGGATCGCGCCTGCCTCGGCGGTCGTCGCTCGTTTGCGCCGCACGGCAACGGCCAAAATGTTCTGCGCTTCGCTTGCGAAGAGCGCCGGCACGTGGGCACCGTTGGCGACAACGAAGCGCGCCATCGCTAACGCAAGCTCGTCGCGCTCATCGTCGAAGATCCACGAAAAAACCGCCGAGGCATCGACCACCGTTCTCACCGTTTGCGCCCCGCCTCGATCGCTTTACGAACGGGAATGCCAAGTCGTATTTTCTGCGAGAGCAGAAAGCTGATCGCGCTCTCGGCATCGGCCTGCGACTCGGCGACCGGCCCGATTTGTGCCACCGGTACCCCGCGCCGCGTTACGACGATGCTTTCACCGCGCGCCGCGTCGTCGATGAGCGCCGAAAAATGTGCCTTCGCTTCGAACGCAGGAATATATCGCATCAGGGCTACACTAGAACAAACAGGTCAACTAGTCAAGAGACGTGGCCCCCGGCTAGCAGCCTAGCGCTGCAGGTAGGTTTTTACCGCGCCGGCGAGCCGCTCGATCCCGATCGCGATCTTCTCTTCCGAGGCGTTCGAGAAATTTAAGCGCATGCCGTCGTGTACGTCGCGCTCGGCGTAGAAACTTACCCCCGGCACGAACACGACTTTCTGCTCGGCGCTGATTTTGAGCAGCTCCTCGGTGTCGACGCCGTCGAGGTGCGCCCATAGAAACATGCCGCCCTCGGGGCGATTGAAATGCATCTGCGGCGGCATATGCGCGGCGAGTTCGCCGATCATCACGTCGCGGCGCCGGTGATAGGTCTGGCGAATGCGCGCGATATGCGCTTCGTATTCAACGCCGCCGTTGCGCGACGCATACTGCAGAAAGATATGCTGCGTCAGCGTTCCCGGCTGTAAATCGGCGCCTTGTTTGGCGAGAATGATTTTCTCGAGCAACTCGTGATCTTTGCTGACCAACCACGCGACGCGCACCCCCGGCGCGAGCGTCTTACTCGCGGTGCCGGAATAAATAACCGTCCCTTCGCTTTCATACGAAGAGAGCCCGAGTTGATCGCTTCCTTCGAATCGTAATTCGCCGTAGGGATCGTCTTCGAAGAGCACGACGTCGTAGCGTTCGCAGATCCGCACGATCGCTTCGCGGCGGTCGCCGCGCAGCGTGCTGCCGCTGGGGTTCTGAAAATTCGGCACGAGATAGACGAGTTTCGGCGGCGCATCGGCGCCGGCGAGCACGCGCTCGAGCGCCTCGGGCAGCATGCCTTCCTCGTCGCTCTCGACGGTCAGATAGCGCGCTTGATAGGCATCGAACGCTTGAATCGCACCGAGATAGGTGGGGTTCGCAACCACCACGTAATCGCCGGGATCGAGCAGCACTTTGCCGACGAGATCGAGCCCCTGCTGCGAGCCGTTGACGATGATGGTGTCGTGGAACGCAAACGTCCGTTGCAAGCGGTGCGTGAGCCGCTGCGCCACCCACGTGCGCAGCGCGGGAACGCCCTCGGTCACGCTATATTGCAGCGCCGTCGCGCCGTAGTGATCGAGCACCTCGGCGGTGCATTCCGCGACCGCTTTCAGGGGGAAGAGTTCGGGTGCCGGCAGGCCGCCGCCGAAGGAGATGATGTCGGGCTGCTGGGTCACCTTCAGCATCTCGCGGATCGTCGAGGCGCGTAGGTGCGCGGTCCGTTTGGCGTAGCGGGCGGTGCGGGCGAGCGTGGTCATAGCCGGCGGTGATTTCGGGCCGCCGCTCCCGCCCTCCGCTTTGTTGCGGCCCGGCGATTGTCACATCGAGTAGGCCCCGAAGTCTGTCACATCGAGTAGGCCCCGAAGTCTGTCACATCGAGTAGGCCCCGAAGGGGCCGTATCGAGATGCGCGCGGGCAGCAGCCTCGGTAAACTTTAGAATCGTTGGTAAACCTTGGTTTTCGTCGGGTAATAGTGGGCCCCGCAGGGTCCCCTCGATACGGGCGCTAGCGCGCCCTACTCGGGGTGGACTTGCCCCGGTTTCGTGGACTCCAAGATAAGCCTCACCTGATGAGGAAAAGGAGGATCCATGAAACCGAAGCCACGCGAGTCGTACTCGGCGGAATTCAAGGCAGAGGCCGTGCAGTTGGTGCTAGCGCGCACCAAGACGGTTACGCAGATTGCCAGGGAACTCGGGGTTGCCCGGCAGATGCTTCATGCCTGGGTTCGCGAGGTACAGCTCTCCAAGGGGAAACCGCCATCCGAGGTGTTTCCGGGCCATGGAAAGCGCCCGCCCGATCAGAGCGAGCTCGAGCAGTTGCGCCGCGAGGTGGCCCAGCTCCGCGAAGACAACGACATTTTAAAAAAAGCGACGGCCTTCTAGTCAAGTCCCAAAGTTGCTGTAAATTCGGTTCGGACGCAGCGTAGGTTAGGTCGCCTTCTTTCTGTCGGCCGATGCGTCGCGGGCGCACCGTTCTCGCCATTCGTGATAGTCTGCCATTTCAA
>JAJYRI010000033.1 GCA_021794175.1 bacterium | reverse complement strand
CCCAATACGGGCCGCGCCTCGCGAAGCCCTGTGCAATCGGCTAGCGGAAGAGTGCGAGAAAAGTCTCCGGCAGGGCGTTTGCCTGCGCGAGCACGGCGGTCCCGACCTGCTCCTCGATCCTGCTCTGGGCGAAGCGCGTGCTTGCGGCCCCGACGTTGAGATCGCGGATCGTCGAGACCGAGGCTTGGAGATTCAGGGCGGCGAGCGTCGGGTCGGTGCCCGACCCGGCGACCAGCGCGATCGTGTCGCCCTCCGACGCCCCGGCGAGGACGTTGCGTGCCGGTGCGTCGGGGTTGCTCAGCGCGGCGGTCGCTTGCAGCGCCTTGACGTAGTCCGTCGAGCCGATATCGGCGTTGGTAAAGCTCCCCGGCGTAATTAAAACCGCGGAAAAGGAAGCCTTCGCGGCGAAGAACGGAAAGCTATGGATGCTGATGGCTCGAGGAGCGGCCGGGATATTCTCGCGGAATTCGCACGAAAATATCTTTGGTGGGGTACGCCTGCCGCAGCACTTCGGTCGCCGGATCGCGTGATCGCTCAGGTGATGGAACTCGGCGATTTTGCAGATGTGGCGCGAGCTGTCGACGCCTTCGGCGAACGCAGGCTCGTCGCCGTCATCGAGCGCTCCGAACCAGGTTGGTTTTCGCCGAAATCGTGGGCGTATTGGCACTATCGCCTTCACCTCACCCCCTACGACCGCATGCCGCCGCCACGCCCGCGCCGCGTTCTTTCGTGATACCGATTCTTACGACCTTAGATCGGGCTCAACGCAGCATGTGGATGGAGCTCGCCCCGGCGTCCCGACTCGGATTTGTGCTCTACGGAGGAACCGCCGTCGCCCTGCGCTACGGCCATCGTGCTTCGGTCGACTTCGACTTCTTTAACGAACGCGCACTCGATAAGGCGGCTTTGCGCGCTGCGATGCCGCTGTTGAGTGAGGCGGCGGTCCTTCAAGATTCGATCGATACCTTGACCGTGCTCGCAAACTCCGATCGTCCGGTAAAAATTTCGTTTTTTGGCGGGATTGCGTTCGGCAGAGTCGGCGAGCCGGATCTCACCGATGACGGCGTTCTCGTCGTTGCTTCACCGCTCGATCTCCTTGCGACAAAGTTGAAAGCGATTTTCGACCGCATCGAAGCTAAAGATTATCGCGATATCGCGGCGATACTTCGCAGCGGGGTTCACCTTTCGGGCGGGCTCGCCGCGGGGCAGGCGCTCTTCGGCAAGGCTTTTCAGCCGGCGGAGGCGCTCAAAACGCTCGTCTATTTTGAGGGTGGAGATCTCGACGAGCTCTCAGCGGAAGATCGGAAATATCTCGTCGCCGCAGTGAGCGCAGTCCAAGCGATTCCCGCGATGCCGAGAGTCTCATTTCACCTCTCCGCATCTTACTGACGCTCCTAGCGCTTTTTCGTCGCGCGCCCCTTCAAGAATGGGATCGGGTTCTCGGTTCCGGCGCGTAATCGCTCGATATTTTCGCGGTGCCGGAAGATGATGAGGATCGCGACGGCAACCCCGTAGAGCGTCTCCCAGAGCGAGCGCGTGAAAAACGCAAGCGAGGGGATAACGAGGACGCCGGCGATCATCGAGCCGACCGAGGAGTACGGCGTGAGAACGATTGCGCCGAGTAACCAACCGAGAACGGCGACGGCGACCGCCGCCGGGCTCAGCGCCAACGTCGCGCCGAGCATCGTGGCAACGCCTTTGCCGCCGTTAAAGCCGAGCCACGGCGAGAAACAATGGCCGAGTACCGCCGCGAGCGCGGCGACCGCTTGGATCGCGGCGCCGCTTCCGAAGCGGGCGGCGAGAAGCACGGGGAGCGCACCCTTCGCGACATCGAGGAGTAAGACGGCGACGGCTCCGCGCTTCCCCAGCGAACGCAGCGCGTTCATCGCTCCGATATTCCCCGAACCTTGCGCGCGGATGTCGGTGGCGAAGAAGAGTCGCCCGACGACGAGTCCGAACGGAATCGAGCCGACGGCGAAGGCGAAGAGCGCTATGAGGGCGTCGGCCATGCCGTCTCCTCTCGTTCCTCGCTTCGACGCGGGCGAAATTCAATCGTCAGCGGTACGCCTTCGAAATCGTATGCTTCGCGAATCGTATGTTCGAGAAAGCGCCGATAGGAGGGCTGCACCAGGTCGGGATCGTTGCAGTGCATGATAAAAAGCGGCGGATGCGCGGCGACCTGCGCTGCGTAGAAGATGCGCAGCGCCTTCCCGCCGGAGATCGGTGCCGGATGCGCCATCACCGCATCGCGGATCAAGGCGTTGAGTTGCCCCGTCGGCGCACGCCGGTCGAGGTTTTCGCAAACGTGTGCGACCAGCGGCATCAAGCCGCCGAGTTTTCGGTGCGTCATCGCCGAGAGAAACGTAATCGGGGCAAAGCGCGCGAACGGCAGCATATCGTAGATCGCGTTCTTGAGGTCGCCCTGTTGGTATTCGCCTTGTTCGCGCACGATATCCCATTTGTTCCCGACGAGGATGACGCCCTTACGCTCCTCGATCGCCAGGCCGACGAGGCGACGATCCTGCGCCGTAATTCCGTGCATCGAATCGAAGACGACCAATGCGATATCGCAGCGCGCGAGGGCGTTGAGGCTCCGCAACGTCGCATAGTATTCGATATCGCCGATCGCCTCGGGGCGTTTACGCATGCCGGCGGTATCGACGAGCCGATACTTTCCGCCGCGCCAAATCAACTCGGTATCGATGGCATCGCGCGTCGTTCCGGCGACGTCGGAGACGATTGCGCGCTCCTGGCCGACGAGCGCATTGAGCAGCGAGGATTTTCCGACATTGGGGCGGCCGACGATCGCCAACGAAATCTCGTCGCTGCGCACGGCGTTCGGCGTGTTCTCCGGCAGCGCTTCAACGATGCGGTCGAGGAGATCGCCGGTCCCTTCGCCGTGGATCGCCGAGACGACGATCGGCACCCCGAAGCCCAAGCGCGAAAACTCCGCGGTCGCGCTGTCGGCGGCGCTCGGGGACTCGGCCTTGTTGGCGACGAGGATAATCTTCCTGCGGATGCGCCGAAGGATCGTCGCGACCTCTTCATCGAGCGGGTTTGCCCCCTCGCGTGCATCGACGACGAAGAGAATCGCGTCGGCTGCGGCCGCTGCGGCCTCGGCTTGGCGACGGGTCGTTTCGGCGAAGGCATCCCCGTGGGCGACCGCCGCTTCCGGGTCGATTCCCGCTGTATCGACGAGGTTAAAGGTGTGTCCCTGCCACTCCGCAAGGGCGTAGAGGCGGTCGCGGGTGACGCCCGGGGTGTCCTCGACGATCGCCAAGCGAGCGCCGACGAGCCGGTTGAAGAGCGCGCTCTTCCCGACGTTGGGGCGTCCGACGATGGCGACGGTTGCCGGTTCGACGCGCGCGAGAACCGGCGTCTCCGATGCTTCTAAATCCACCGGCGGGAGATTGGCGGTTCGGTCGGAGTTTGCCCGCCTCGTGCCGAACAGAGGCGATCTTCCATGGCTGGACTCTATATCGAGACCTTCGGCTGTCAGATGAATGAGGCCGATTCCCAAGAGATCGCGCAGCGCGCTAGCGCCGCGGGGTACGCTATCGTCACGCGCCCCGAAGACGCGCAGGTGGTGCTGCTCAATACCTGCACCGTTCGCGATAATGCCGAACGGCGCGCGTACGGACGGATGAATCACTTCCGGGCGCTCAAGAGCGCCGATCCGAGCGTTCGCATCGTCGTGATGGGTTGTCTTGCCGAACAGGATCGCGACCGCATGGCGAAGCTTGCGCCGCACGTCGATGCGATCTACGGAACCAAGGAGTTGCGCGCGCTCGGCGATCGCCTCGAACGCTGGCGCGAGGATTTCGGCGAAGATCCCGATCTCGAAGCGATCGAGCAGCGGGCCCTGCTCGAGCCGATGGGCGGCACCGCCGACGGCGTCACCGATGCGTTTTCGCACCTCCGTGCCTTCGTCAACGTGCAACGCGGCTGTTCGTATTACTGCACGTTTTGCATCGTCCCGCACGTGCGCGGTCGCTTCGACCATCGTCCCGCTGCCGAGATTCGCGCCGAGGTCGCCGAGAAAATCGCGACCGGCGCGCGCGAAGTGATGCTCGTCGGCCAGACCGTGAATGCTTGGCGCGATCCCGCCGACGGCACCGATTTTCTCGCACTCGTTCGTTCGGTCGCAGCGTTGCCCGGTTTAGAACGGCTCTCGTTTATCTCTCCCCATCCGAAGGATTTCTCGGAGGCGACGATCGCCGGCTTCGCGGAGATCCCCGCGCTCAATCCTCGCGTTCATCTGCCGATGCAGTCGGCGAGCGACCCTGTTTTGCGCCGCATGAACCGAAAATATACGCGCGCGCAATTCGACGAGCGCGTCGCTTGGATCGCGCGATATCTTCCGACGTGGGCGATTACGACCGACATCATCGTCGGCTTTCCCGGCGAGACGGAGAGCGATTTTGCGGCGACGCTTGCCTACGTACGCAGCGGCGTCTTCGCCAATGCGTATTCGTTTATCTATTCGATCCGGCGCGGAACCCCGGCGGCGAATTGGGAGCAAGTGCCGCGTGAGGTCGCTCACGAACGCTTCGAACGCCTCATCGAAGCGCAGAACGACGCCAGCACCGCGTACCACGCGCGGAAGATCGGGCGCATCGAACGCTGCCTCGTGGTCGGGCCGTCGAAGAAAGATCCGAACCGGTTAACGGCCAAGGCGACCGATAACGTGACGGTCAACGCGCCGATGCCTCCCGATTACGACGCCGCACGCTACGCTCGCGAACCGTGGCTCGATATCGAGATTCACGAAGCGCATGTCTGGGGAAACTCCGGAAGTATTCGCGCGCGTGCCGCCGGCTTTTCCGAGCCGGGCTCGGCGGTAGCCCTACCGGTACTCGCGCTTCTGTGAGCGATGGTTAGGCGTTCGCGCGCGTGAGTGCACCGACAAAACGCTCGCCGGCGATCGAGCAGTATTTCGAGATGAAGGCTCGCAACCCCGAGGCGATCCTGCTCGCGCGCGTCGGCGACTTTTACGAGGCGTATGGTGAGGATGCCGAGACGATCGCCCGCGCGCTGCAGATTGCGTTGACCGGCAAGGATTCCGGCGGCGGAACGCGCGTCGCCATGGCCGGCGTCCCCCACCACGCACTCGATACCTATCTGCGGAGGCTCGTCGATCAGCGTTTCGTCGTCGCGCTCGCCGAGCAGATGGAGGAGCCGCGCCCGAATAAGTTGGTTCGCCGCGATGTCGTTCGCGTCGTTACGCCGGGAACGTTGGTCGAGGAGCATCTCCTCGACGGGAAACGGAATAATTTTTTAGCGGCACTGAGTTACGTCGACGACACCTTCGGTCTCATGTACTGCGATATTTCGACCGGCGAGAGTTTCGGCACGGCATTCGCAAGCGAGCTCGGCGAGGACGAACTGGTCGCCGAACTGGCGCGAATCGCGCCCGCGGAGATCGTCTTCGATATACCGGAGGGCGGCTATACCACGCTGCGCCAGCAGATCGAAAATCTCGGTGCGCGTATCGCTACGCTGCCGATCGGCGGGGCGTCGGCGCGCGCGGTCGACGCGGTGCCGGGATTCTCGCTCGTCGAGTCGTTAGCGATGGCGCGTGCAGGAGAAGTGCTCGAACGCTTTCTCGCGCGCACCGGGATCGTTACCGACGGTGCCGCGTTACGCTCGCGCACCGAGTACCGACGGGATGCTGCGCACGTCGCGATCGATCCGTCGACGCGCAAGCACCTCGAATTGCTGCGCGCCGAGGGTGCGAACGAGCGCGCGACGTTGCTGGCGACGCTCGACGGCTGCGCGACCTCGATGGGCTCGCGTTTGCTCGCGCGGCGGATCTCGGCTCCGTCGATCGATCGCGCGAGAATCGAACGCCGGCTCGACGATATCGCAGCGCTCGTCGATGCCCACTCGCTGCGCGGCGAGCTTCACGATATCTTACGTCGCTGCTTCGACCTCGAGCGGATCGCTCAGAAAATCGCGTTGCGCCGCGCAAATCCGCGCGATCTCGCTTCGTTACGGCGAACCCTCGAGGCGATGGCGGAGATTCCCGCGTTGTTGCCCGACGCGCTTGCACGGCGAACGACGGCGTTACTCGGTTTCGACGGGGTGCTCGCCGATCTGCGCGCGACGCTCGCCGAGGAGCCGCCGGCGCGCTTGAGCGACGGCGGCGCGGTGCGTCCCGAGGCCGATCCCGAACTCGCGGAGTGCATCGCGCTGCGAGGCGACGCGCGCGGGCGTATCTCGGCGTTGGAAGAACGCGAACGCGAACGGACCGGAATTAAGAGCCTCAAGGTGAAGTACGCCAGCGCTTTCGGTTATGCGATCGAGGTCGGCCATGCGTACGCCGCGCGCGTTCCGGCGGAGTATGTCCGGCGGCAGACCCTCGCCGGTAGCGAGCGCTACACGACGCCGGAGCTAAAGGATCTCGAAACGGCGATTGCCAGCGCGCAGAGTCGCCAGGAGCGCATCGAACTCCGCCTGTTCGCCGAGCTCGTCGAGCGCGTCGCATTGCGGGCCGATGCGCTCGCCGCTGCGGGAGCCGCGCTCGCGGCGATCGACGTCAGCGTTGCGCTCGCCGAGAAAGCGGCGAGCCGCGGCTACGTGCGTCCGGAGTTCCTCGAAGCGTCGCGCATCGAGATCGTCGACGGCCGACACCCGGTGATGGAGGCGGTCGTACAACGTCGTTTCGTTCCGAACGACGTGCGGCTTTTCGAGCGCGAGCATCGTTTTATTCTCTTGACCGGGCCGAATATGGGCGGAAAATCCACCTATCTCCGCCAGATCGGGTTACTGACGATCCTCGCGCAGATCGGTTCGTTCGTCCCGGCAAAGAGCATGAAACTCGGGATCGTCGATCGCATTTTTACGCGCATCGGCGCGGGCGACGACCTGGCCTCCGGGCAGTCGACGTTCTATATGGAGATGGCCGAAGCGGCGAATATCCTCCGTCGTTGCACCGCGCGCTCGTTGTTGCTCGTCGATGAAATCGGGCGCGGCACCGGGACGATCGACGGGCTCGCAATCGCGCAGGCAATCTGCGAATATATCCTCGCCCTCGGCGACGGAGCGCCGATGACCTGTTTTGCAACGCACTTCCACGAACTCTGTGCGCTCGCCGAGCATTGGACGGGGGTAGCGAACTACCATATTACCGCAGTAGAGAATCTCGGCCGCGGGAACGAACCCGTCTTCTCGCATCGCGTGCAGCCGGGGAGTTCGTCGCGGTCGTTCGGTATCGAAGTCGCGCGCATGGCCGGGTTACCGGCCGGCGTCGTCGAGCGCGCTCAAGAGATCGCCGAGAGCCTCGGCGCGGCCCCCGATCTCGAGACCCGCGTTCCGATGCGCAAACGCCCGACGGCGACCGAGAGTCGCGAACAGTTACGGCTGCTTTGATGGGCGACTCATGACGCAGATCGCAGCGCTCGACGAACGGACGATCGGGCAAATCGCCGCCGGCGAGATCGTCGAACGCCCGCTCTCGGTCGTCAAGGAGTTGGTGGAGAACGCCGTCGATGCCGGGGCACGCCGCATCGAGGTCTCGTTAGAGCGGGGCGGCATCGCGCGCATCGAGGTCAACGACGACGGCATCGGCATTGCGGTTGCCGATCTCGCACTCGCACCGGCGCGCCATGCGACCAGTAAATTGCGCGATGCCGAAGATCTCCATGCCGTTGCAACCTTAGGCTTTCGCGGGGAAGGGCTCGCGAGCATTGCCGCCGTCTCGCGCCTTACCATCATTTCGCGTACCCGCGATGCAGAGATCGGCGCGAAGATCGTTGCGTTCGGCGAGAGCATCGAACCGGTCGTACGGGTCGCCGCGCCGGCGGGGACGAGCGTGGTCGCCGAGGGGCTCTTCGAGAACGTTCCCGTGCGGCGCGAATATCTCAAATCTCCCGGGACGGAATTTTCGCGCGTGAACGGCTGGTTGAGCGCCTTCGCGTTGGCCTATCCCGAGATCTCGTTTCTCTTGCGCAACGACGGCGAGCAGCAGTGGGCGATGCCCGCGACCGAGGAACCGCGCGAGCGCCTCGCTGCGGTCTTCGGGCGCGAGGCCGCGCGCACGATGTTGGAGATCGATAGCGCGGCGGCGGCGTCGATGCACGGAAGTTTGCGTGGCTTCATCAGTGCGCCCGGCAACGAACGCGCGGACCGGCGCATGCAACTGCTCTTCGTCAACCGGCGCCTGCTACGCAGCACGCTGTTGGCGGGAGCCTGGAGCGCCGGATATCAAACCTTCGCGATGATCGGCCGCCAGCCGTACGGCGTACTGATGCTCGATCTACCTCCCGACCACGTCGATGCCAACGTCCATCCGACCAAGAGCGACGTCCGCCTACGCTTCGGTTCGCAGGTCGCCGATAGCGTTCGACATGCGCTGTCGGCGACGTTGCGCGGAGACGCGCGCGAGCGACTCGCGCAAAACTTGGGCGCGCCTCCCGGCGAGCAGATCTCGCTCGCTCCTCCGGAGCGCTACGAGCAAGCGCAACTTCTGCAGGTCGATCCCGATCGCTCCGGTGCCGTTGCGGCGACGACGAACGGTCTACGCGTCCTCGCGCAGATCGACGCAACCTACATTCTGGCAAGCGACGGAAGCACGATTCTTCTCGTCGATCAGCACGCGGCTCACGAACGCATCGCCTACGAACGAATCGTCGCAGCGGCTGCCGAGCATGCCCCCAGCGAACCGTTGTTGGTACCGACGATCGTCGAACTCGATCTCGCTCAGAGCGAGCGTCTCGAATCCGCGCTGGAATCGCTACGCGAAGGGGGCCTCGCAATCGAAGCGTTCGGCGAGCGCAGCTTTCGCATTACTGCGACGCCTGCGGGCTACGGCGCGCGCGCGTTCGATATCGCGGGCTTTCTCGACGATCTCGCCGACGAAACACCGCAACGCGACGTACGCGAGCGTATCTGGGCTTCGCTCGCGTGCCACTCCGTGACCACGGCAGGCGAACGCCTCGCCTTAACCGAGATGTCGCGTCTAGTCGACGATCTCCAGCGCTGCGCGAATCCGATGCACTGCCCGCATGGGCGGCCCACGATGCTGCGCATCGAACCCGATATGGTGGCGAGGCTCTTCAAGCGCGCGTGAGCGATCTCTGCGCGATCGTCGGCGCGACGGCGTCGGGTAAGAGCGAGGTGGCGATGCAGATCGCTCGCGCCGTCGGCGGCGAGATCGTCGGCGCGGACTCGCGGCAGATCTACCGCGGGATGCGCGTCGGCACGGCGGCGCCGGACGAACGAGCGCAACGAGAGATTCGCCATCACTGTGTCGAGTTTCTCGATCCCGAAGAGCGCTATTCCGCGGCGCAGTACGCGCGCGACGCAATGGCGGCGATCCTCGATATTCGCTCGCGCGGACGGCGCCCCATCGTCGTCGGGGGAACCGGCTTCTATCTGCGCGTTCTCCGCGGCGATGTTGCGCTCGGGGAGCGTGGCGACGAGAGGCTGCGCGCGCGAATCGCCGCCGAGATGCGTCTGCATCCGCCCGAGGTGCTCCACGCGTGGCTCTCGCTCCGCGATCCGCAACGCGCTGCGGCGATCGAGAAAAACGATCTCTACCGCATCGGGCGCGCGCTCGAGATCGCGCTTGCACCGCCGCGCGCGGCGGCCGCGGCGATTCCGACGCTGCGCTCGCACGGGCTGACGATTCGTACCTTCGGGCTCGCGCTGCCGCTCCCCGAGATCGATCGGCGTATCGAACGGCGCGCGCGCGCGATGCTCGCCGGCGGCCTTCTCGAGGAAGCCGAGGCTTTAGGCACGCGTGCCGTCGCCGGCGATGCCGTCGGTTACCCGCAGGCGCTCGCCTATCTGCGCGGGCAGAGCAGCTTCGAGGAGACCTTGGTCGCACTCGCGCGCGCGACGCGTCGTTACGCACGGCGTCAGATCGCCTGGTTTCGCTCCGAGCCGAACATCGAGTGGCTCGGCGCCGACGATCTCGTGCGCGCGGCGAAGGAAGCCCTGACGGATGCGCCAACGCCTTCATAAATGGCGGTAATTCCTTTCACGAAGATGCACGGCACGAAGAACGATTTTATCGTTCTCGATACGCGTGCACGCTCGCTCGCCGAGCTTCCGGCGTTCGCGCGGCGTTGGTGCGATCGGCATACCGGCGTCGGCGCCGACGGCGTGCTGGCGATCGAGAGCTCGGTCGTCGCCGATGCGCGCATGCGCGTGATCAATGCCGACGGGAGTGAGGCGGAGATGTGCGGGAACGGCATTCGCTGCGTCGCACGATTCCTCGCCGAAGCCGGGGAACCGGAACGCCTTGCGATCGAAACACTCGCCGGCATCCGGCAGACGACGGTCGAGAGCCGCGCAGGCGATTGGCGCGTTCGCGTCGCGATGGGGACGACGAGCATATCGTATGGTACGAACGCTTTTCCCGACGCAACGGTGGTCTCGGTCGGAAATCCACACGTCGTCCTCTTCGTCGAACGTTTGGAAGGATTCGATCTCGCCGACGTCGCCGCGCGCATCGCGCGGGAGCCCGCGTTCGTGGGGGGTGCGAACGTGCACCTCGCAGTTATCGAAAGCGATCGCGTACGCGTTCGCCATTTCGAGCGCGGAGTCGGCGAAACGCAGGCCTGCGGAACCGGTGCGATCGCCGTTGCGGCGGCGGTCCGCATGCGCGACGCCCAGCCGACGCCGCTACGAATCGAGGTTCCCGGCGGCACGCTTGCCGTTGAGTTCGACGCGCGCGGTGAGGCGACGTTGATCGGCCCTGCGGTGCGCGTCTTCGACGGAGTTCTCGATCGCGATGTCGCGTAAGCATGCGCGTACGGCGCTTGCCTACGCCGATGCGCGCGGACGCTATTATTTCGACGAAACCTGCGAACCGCTCGCCGACGGTGGGATCGTGCGCCCGCCGCGTGCCGATGAACTGATTCCGGCGCCGCCGGGAAGCGTGCCGACGCTGCTGCCGCTGCGGCGCCCGCTCGGCGGACGCGGCATCGAAAAGCGACGCCATGCGCTCGGCGTCCTTCTGCCCGCGGGTTACACGCGCTTACTCGTGCCGGCCTTCGAAGCCGAGCCGAGCGCGCCGACGTTGCCGCTCTTCGGCTATACCTTCGCCTGCGCGATCGACGACGAACTCTACGTCGCGGCGATGCGAACCGATCGCGATGAAGATTGGGAACCGCGCCGGTTTGCCGCCGGCGAACTCGAAGCGTTGCTCGACGAACGCTGTGCGCGCGACCCCGGGAACCGGATGCTCGCGCAGTTGCGGGTCTGTGCCGGCGAATACGGCTGCTTTACCGCGCAGAACGTCTTCCTTCAGCGCGGTGAAGCCGCGCTTCCGGTCTCGCCGAAATGTAACGCCCGCTGCGTGGGATGTATTTCGGAGCAAGAACCCGATGCCGGGTTGCCCTCGCCGCAGCGGCGCATCGCGGTGGAGTTGCAGGTCGACGAGATCGCGCGCGTGGCTATCGAGCATCTGCAGTCGGTGCCCGAAGGGATCGTCAGTTTCGGGCAAGGCTGCGAGGGCGAGCCGCTGCTGCGCTCGCACGCAATTGCCTCGGCGATCGAAAAGATACGAGCGGTGCGCGCGAACGGCACGATCAACCTCAACACCAACGGCAGTCGGCCGCGCGAGCTCGCTCGCTGTATCGATGCGGGTCTGCAGGCCGTTCGGATCAGCCTCAATAGTTTTCGCGAAGCGACCTATGCCGCCTATTATCGCCCGCAAGGTTACGGGCTCGCCGAGGTTTTGGAATCGGTCCGTATCGCGCGCTCGGCGGGGTTGCGCGTTTCCCTGAACCTGCTCACCCATCCGGGCGTCACCGACGATGTCGAGGAGATGGCGGCGATGGAACGCTTTCTCGCAGAGCGGCCCGTCGATATGGTGCAGACGCGAACCCTGAATATCGATCCACACCGCTACTTTGCGTTAGTCGGGCGTCCGAATGCAACCGTGGGAATGCGCGCTGCAATCGCGAGAATCACCGAACTCGGCGTTCGCGTCGGGAACTTCACGCACGTGCATTGAGGGTCGCGGTGAGTGGTGCGTAGCCCGCGCCCGTTGCCGATCTGGGTGCTGCCGGGGGTAGCCTTACTCGGTGCGACCGCGGGATTGAGTTTTGCAAAGCCGGTCGGCGCCGCTTTTGCGCCCGCCGCATTGCATTATCTCGTGCCACCGCTGCTTTTTGAGGCGGCATGGAACCTCGATCTTGCTGCAGTGCGGCGCGCGTGGCGACCGATCGCGATGCTCGTGCTCCCCGGCGTCGCCGTTGCGGCGCTCTGCGTGACGGGCGCGATGCTGCTGCTTTCGTTTTCGTTGCCGTTAGCGTGGGTGGTCGGCGCAGCGCTCAGCGCGACCGATCCCGTTGCGGTGATCGCCTTCGCCCGCTCGGTCGGGGCACCGACGGGCTTGGTGGCCATCGTCGAGGCCGAATCGCTCTTTAACGACGCGATCGCCGTCGCGCTCGTCCGAGCGAGTAACTTCGTCTTAGCGCTCGTTGCCGGCGCGCTCGGTGCCGTCGCGGGAGATCTTCTCGGGCGTCTCATCTGCGCGATCCGGTTGCGTTCCCCGTTCCTGCTCTGGGCGCTCAGCGTCCTCGGCGTCTACGGCGTTGCACTCGCTGCCGAGGCCTTCGGCGGGTCGGGCATCATCGCCGTCGTTGCGTTCGGGATATTCATGCGCACGCGGATCGAGAAAACGATTGAAGAAGTGACGCTCGACGTCGTCGAGGCGCTCTGGCGTTGGGCCGCCGTGGCGTTAAACTTCGTACTTTTTGCATGGATGGGGGCGAGCTTCAACCTGAGCGACGCGCGGAGCGCGCTGATCGGTGCCGGCTTGGTGCTCGTCGCGCTGGTCGTCGCCCGCCTCGTCGCCACGCTCGGATTCTTGCGCTTACTCGCCGATCTCGGTTCGGTGCAACGGAGATTTATCGCGACTGCCGGTGTGCGTGGCGCACTCTCGTTGGCGTTAGTCTTTACCATCGACCCGTCGATGGCGGGGGCACAAAGTGCGCGGGCGATCGTCTTCGTCGCCGTACTGAGCACGATGCTTATCGGACTCTTCGCGCTGCCGCGCAGCGCGAAAAAGGTGCTAGAGGCCGGCTCCTAGCAGTTGTGCGAGCCGTTCGCGGGCGCCGTTCTTGACGACGGCAATAACGCGATCGCCGACTTGCAGCCGCGTGTGTCCGCTGGGAACGACGATCTCTTCGCCTTCGCGTTCGATGGCAACGAGGACGGTATCGTTGGGAAGCGTTACCTCGCCGATCTCTTTGCCGGCGACAGAGGATGCGGCCGCGACCGACATCTTCGTCAGGTGAAGATTTCCTTTGCCGAAAAGATGCATCGTTTCGAGCACGGCGCCGTAGCCGGCGGCGCTGACGTGTTCGTTGAGCACGTCGAGAATGATCTCGGTCGAAGAGATGACGGTGACCGGTTCGCCGGTATCGAGCGACTCGAAGATGCGTCGATTGCGCGGGTTGTTGACGCGCGCGATGCACCGTGCCTTCGAGATACGTTTGCTCAGCAGCACGACGACGAGATTATCTTCGTCGTCGCCGGTATCGGCGACGACGATATCGGCACGCTCCACGCCCGCGGCACGAAGAACCTTCGGGTCGCACCCGTCGCCGACGACGGTTACCTGATGGCCGATCAGGCGCTCGAGGTTTTTGGCTTTGCGCTCGTCTTTCTCGACGACGACGACCTCGCTCTTGCGGTCGATGAGCGCTCGCGTCAGGTAGGAACCGACTTTGCCGCCGCCGACGATGAGAATGAACACGTTACGACCTCACCGGTTGGGGTTTGCGCGCATCGGGAAAGGACTGTACGAATGCGCCGAACGCATCGGAGGTGACGACCGCGTGAATTTCGTCGCCTTTTTCCAAGATGGTGTCGGTCGATACGACGAGGAGGCGACCTTTGCGAATGAGCGCGGCGATCCGAATGCGCTCGAACTCTTCAAAATCGCCGACCCGTTTGTCGGTCTGCGCCGCGCCGACGTGCGCGACGAGCGTCGTCAGGACGCCGAACTCGATCTCCGGCGTACTCGTTGCCGACGACTCGACAAGTCGATCGCGGATGAGTTGTGCGTTGACGGTCGTCGGGCAGACTGTTTCGACGCCGAGGTCGCGATAGAGCTGTCCACGCTGCGGGTCGTAAATGCGCGCGACGATTTTCTGGATGTGAAATTCGGTCCGCGCGATCAGCGCGGCCATGATGTTGCGATTATCGCCGTTGGTGACGGCAACGAACGCGTCGGCTTTCTCGGCACCGGCGCGGCGCAGCACTTCGGAGTCGATCCCGGTGCCGACGACAACGTGCCCGCCGAACTCCTTGCGCAGGCGTTTGAATGCGGTTGGGTTTTCGTCGATGACGATGACTTCGTGTCCGTCTTCATCGAGCTTTTCGGCAAGGGCGGAACCGACTCGTCCGCAGCCGACTATGAGATACCTCATGCGCGCTCGCGGCTTCTCTGTGACGCTGCGTTCCCCTGTGAGCAGGAGCGAGACTTTACCGTTGAGAAACGGGGGGAGCCTTCGGGGCGTGGCTCAGCTTGGTAGAGCGCTTCGTTCGGGACGAAGAGGTCGCTGGTTCGAATCCAGTCGCCCCGACCATTTTCCCCCTTTCCCTACGAGTAAAGTCTTTAGGCGTTGCTGTCAAGATTCGGCTCGGCAGCTCGGCGGGTCATGCATACCGCCGAGCAAGAGTCGCGCAATCACAATCATTACTATATCGGCGCCGAGCATCTGCTCGTGGCGTTGTTGGAAGAGCGCGATTCGGCAGTCATGGAGCGGCTCGAGAGCGACGGCATCGATATCGGCGAGGTTCACGCTGCCGTGCGCCGGGCGCTCGGGACTGGTGAGGACCGGAGTTGGGAAGGAGTCCTGGTGACTCCGCGGGTGAAGGAGATCGTCCGCGTCGCTCACGAGGTGAGCGAGGACGGCGAGATCGAGCCGTTGCACCTGCTCGAAGCGCTGCGCCGCGAAGGCGGGAGCCGCGCCGCGCACATTTTACGCCTCGCCGCGCCGAGCACCGAAGCGCCCGAACGGAGTTAAGAGCCCATGCAGCAAGCCGTCGTCTCGTTCATCGATCACGCCGGTCTCGGCGGGCTTTTCATCGCCCTGGTGCTGGGGAATATCGGCGCGCCGGTCGGCAGCGAAGTCGTTCTGCCGACGGCGGGCGCGCTGGTCGCAACCGGGCACCTCGGGAATCTCTGGGTCGCGATCCTGGTCGCGGTTCTCGCCGAACTCGTCGGGCAGGGGCTCGGTTATGCCGTCGGTCGCTTCGGCGGGCGTCCGCTCGTCGAACGCTACGGCAAATACGTCGGCTTCCATCACGATCGGCTCGATCAGGTCCATGCGTTTTTCGAGCGCTGGGGCAGCTTCGCGGTCTTTCTCTGTCGCTTTATTCCGGTGCTGCGCGGGATCGACGGGATTCCCGCGGGGATCGCCGAGATGGATCTCGCCCCGTTCTTTCTTTGGACGGCGCTCGGATCGACGGTGTTCTGCGGCGGCCTCATCTTGCTGGGAAATGCGCTCGGCCATCACCTCGATCAGATACTCCCGCTCTTCCACCATTACGCTCGTTTGCTGCTCGTCGTCGTGCTGGCGGCGATCGTCGCAGCGACGGTAATCGCGCTCCTGCGACGAAAACGCGCCGCCTAAGGTTGTAGGCTTCGATGGCCTCCGCGCCGCTCGAACTCACCCTCGCCCAACTGCCCGATGCGCCGGGCGTCTATCAGATGCTCGCAGCGGGCGGCGAGGTGCTCTACATCGGGAAAGCGATCTCGTTACGAAATCGCGTCCGTTCGTATTTTCAGGGAAGCGCGCAGCACCACCCGCGCATAGCGGCGATGGTCGCGCGAGTCGCCGACATCGAAACGACCGTCGTCGGCAACGAGATCGAAGCGCTCATCCTCGAAGCGAATCTCATCAAACGCTATCAGCCGCCGTTCAACGTGCGGATGCGCGACGATAAACGCTACCCCTATCTCAAAGTGACGAACGAACCCTTCGCCCGCGTGCATTTTACGCGCACGCTCGCTCCCGACGGCGCACGGTATTTCGGCCCGTTCACCAACGCACGCGATCTGCGCGAGCTGATCGATTTGGTACGCATGGTCTTCCCGTTGCGTACCTGTCGCGAACCGATCGACGGAAAACGCGCGCGCCCGTGCCTGCAGTACCACATCAAGCGCTGTTTGGCGCCGTGCGTCGGGTACCAGAGCCGCGAGGAATACGACGCGATCGTCGACGATGTGGTGCTCTTTCTCGAAGGCAAGCACGAGGCGCTGCTCGCGCGTCTCAATACGGAGATGGAGGCTGCCGCCGCCGAAATGCGCTTCGAAGCTGCGGCATCGATTCGCGATCGGATCATCGCGGTTCGCCGCGTTACCGAACGGCAGCGGGTGGTCTGGCGCTCGCGCATCGATATGGATCTCATCGCGTGCGCGCGGGCGCAGGGGCAGGCCTGCATGGAAGTCTTCGTGGTTCGCGGCGGCAAGCTCGTGGGGCAAGAGCACGTCATCCTCGACGGCGTCGCCGCGCGCGAACCGCAGGAAATTTTCGCTGAATTTCTGACGCAGTTCTATAGCTCGCGCGCCGGCGGCGAGGAGCGACGAACGTTCTCGACGATCTCGGAAGGGCGCGTCGCGCGCGATAATGCGGCGCCCGCGCCGGCGAGCGCGCGCGCGCGGCCCTACGCCGCCTCGGTTCTCCCCAAGGAGCTGCTGCTCGAGGCGATGCCGGAGGATCGCGAAGAGATCGAGCGTTGGCTGAGCGGTATCAAAGGGCAACGCGTGCGGATTCTCGTGCCGCAGCGCGGCGAGCGCGCCGACTATCTTCGCCTGGTAGCGCGGAATGCCGAGCAGCACCTCAAAGCGTTTCTCGCCCATCAGGAAGTGCAGGAGAGCGCGCAGGCGCGCGCACTCGACGAACTCGCGCAGGCGCTCGAACTCCCCGACTTGCCGCGTCGCATCGAGTGTTACGACATCTCGAACGTGCAGGGCACCAACCCGGTCGCTTCGATGGTCGTCTTCGTCGAGGGGCGCGCAAAGAAATCTGCGTATCGCAAGTTCGCGATTCAGTATAAGAACGGTCCGAACGATTTCGAGATGATGCGCGAAGTGCTGCGCCGGCGGTTGCGCTATCTCGCGCAGCGCGAGGAAGAGGATGCGCTCGGCGTCGACCGCACGAAACAGGAGCGCTTTTCGGCGCGCCCCGACCTGTTGCTTATCGATGGCGGCAAGGGGCAACTCGGTGTCGCCGTCGAGGTGCTCGACGAACTCGGGCTCGCCGGCATTCCGGTCGCCGGGCTCGCCAAAGAGCATGAGTGGCTCTACCTTCCCGAGCGCAGCGAGCCGATCGTGTTACCCCCGGGTTCGCCGGCGCTCCACCTCGTGATCCGCGTTCGCGATGAGGCGCATCGCTTCGCGATCTCTTTCCACCGCAAGAAGCGCGACAAGGCGATGATCCGCTCGGCGCTCGACGAGGTGCCGGGGCTCGGCCCCGTTCGCCGGAAGCGCCTGCTGGCGACCTTCGGTTCGGTCGCGGCGATCAGGCGCGCCGAGCTCGATGCGGTCGCGGCGGTGAAGGGGATGACCCCGACGCTCGCGGCGGCGGTGCGGGCGCACCTCGGGGAGCGCCCGTCTGCATAGGAGGCGCCCCGGGTACGAGGAATGTCGCAGTTATGATCCTCCGATTTATCGTCAACGCCATCGCGTTGTATCTCATCCTGAAGTTCGTACCGGGCTTCAACCACGATGCCGGGATCGGCACCGCGCTGATCGCAGCGATCGTCTTCGGCATCGTGAACATGCTCTTGGGACCGATTTTACGGCTGCTCTCCGCGCCGATTACCTGGCTGACGCACGGCCTCTTTTCGTTCGTGGTCAACTACCTGCTCTTTGCGATCGCGGCGCACTTTACGCCGGGCTTCCGGGCGAGCGGCGATTTCAACCATTGGCTGGCCTATCTCTATGGAACGATCGTGATGATGCTGGTCAGCACGCTGATGGAGCGGAGCACGGAGTCGAAGGCCTAGGGCGGCTCGTAACCCCCCGCTTGCCGGATCGGTTATACTGAGTGTCGATGGTCGCGGGGCTGAAGCAGGTTCGACGTGAAGATCCGCGGTCGATGTCAGCAGGCGGAGTTGCGAGCTCTCCTAAAACGATCGCAACGGCAATAACTGCCAACAACAACTACGCACTGGCTGCCTAAATAAGGTAACCACCGGACGCGAGGGGTCGGCCCGAACCACTTCGCCTTCCGGTCAAAAATTCGGGCTGGTTCGCACGGATGATGTGACGTGCAAACGAGATCGACTGCATCTGCGACGCACGATAGCCTAGCTTTGGGGCGATCGAGCGGCTAAGACAAAATCAAAGCTGAGCCTGGAGAACGCATCGGTCCGGCTTTGCGGACTCGGGGGGCAGTACCCCGACAGCTCCACCATTTGCAACGAAAACGGAGGCCTCACGGCCTCCGTTTTTTCTGCCCATTCTCTGGGTCGACAGCGAGCATATCGTAACGCCGGTCTGTTGGGCGAACGCTCCGATGCGATAGCGGTCGTTCATAGTGATTGATGAGCCGGTGGGCTCGCCCTCATCCCGCAGCATGACGCAACGTCAGGGTCAAGGGGCGGCCGCTCGATCCAAGTGTGTCGACGCACGCTCGTTTCATCGCGGATATCGTTTCCGTGCTAAACGAGAAGCGTACGCACGGGATATTTCAGGTTCTCGGGATCTCGCGTCGCAAAGATCAACCCTTCGCATTGCGCTTGTGCGATCATCATGCGGTCGAACGGATCGGCGTGAAGCTTCGGAAGCGCACCAACGGCTAACGCATGCGAGGCTTCGATCGCGAGAAACGAAAAACCGAGCGATCGAACGCGTGCCGGTAGCCAGACTGCCGGGTCGCCGGGTACTTCGAGTTTCCCAAGCCCGACCTTGATCACGATCTCCCAGGCTGCAGCCGCCGATACGAAAATCTCGTTCGCCGGATTCTCGATTGCCTCGCGCGCTTTGTCGTTCAATTCCTCCGGCGTCGCGGAAGCCCAAAGAAAGGTATGCGTATCGAGCAACAGACGCACTACACTCCCTCGAAGAGCCTGGCAATATCGGTATTGACGGCGTCGAAATCGGGAGCGAGGGAGATCAAGCCGCGATCGACTCCGAGGGCGCGCTTCGGCGCGCGATCGACTGGAACGAGCCGCGCAGCAGGACGCCCGGCGATGCAGATCAGCACTTCGGGTTGGACCCCCGAGCTTACGTCCCGCACGAGCGCCGAGAGCGTGCTCTTTGCCTCGTGCATCTTTACGCTTTTCACGATGTTAGTCTACCAGACTTAGGCTACTTAGGCAACTGTTTAAAAAGATCGATGCGATGCCGTGGATGTCCCGTGCGAGTATGCTGCGCGCACGGGAGAATAGGCATCGGCAAACGATCTCCTTTTCGTCGCGGAAAGTTGGAATCGTCTGGGCGGAGTCCTGACGGAAACCTCTCGCGCTTCGCGTCGGTCGTAGCCGATATGAAGAAGAGAAAACTTGGTACGCAGGGCTTGGTCGTTTCCGAGATCGGGCTGGGATGCATGGGAATGTCCGAATTTTACGCCGGGCGCGACGATGCCGAATCGATCGCGACCATTCATCGAGCGCTCGAACTCGGGATCGATTTTCTCGATACCGCCGATATGTACGGCCCGTTTAAGAATGAGGAGCTCGTCGGCAAGGCGATCGCCGACCGCCGCGAGCGCGTCGTGCTCGCGACGAAGTTCGGGAACGTCCGCGGCAACGACGGATCGTTCCAGGGCGTCAACGGGCATCCCGATTACGTGCGCTCGGCCTGCGATGCATCACTCAAGCGCCTCGGCGTCGGCCACATCGATCTCTATTATCAGCATCGCGTCGATACGAAGGTGCCGATCGAGGAGACCGTCGGTGCGATGGCCGAGTTAGTGAAAGCGGGGAAGGTTCGCTATCTCGGGCTCTCGGAGGCCGCCCCTGCGACGATACGACGCGCGCACGCCGTGCATCCGATCTCGGCGTTGCAGACCGAGTATTCGCTCTGGACGCGCGACGTCGAAGACGAAATGCTCGCCACCGTGCGCGAGCTCGGCATCGGTTTTGTCGCTTACAGTCCGCTCGGGCGCGGCTTTTTAAGCGGAGCCTTCAAAACCCCCGACGATTTCCCGGCCGACGATACGCGCCGCAATCATCCGCGATTCCAGGGCGAGAATTTCGCGCAGAACCTTCGCCTGGTCGACCGCGTTCGCGAGATCGCCGACGAGAAAGGCGTGACGCCCTCGCAGCTCGCCATCGCCTGGCTGCTCGCGCAAGGCAACGATATCGTACCGATCCCGGGCACGAAAAAGCGCAAATACCTCGAAGAAAACGCCGCGGCTGCAGCGATATCGTTGAGTGCCGCCGAGCTCGCGCGGATCGCCGAGGCGGCGCCGAAGGGAGCGACGGCGGGTACGCGCTATCCCGATATGAGCTCCGTGAATCGTTAGCGGTCGTGGTATACTCGCCGTAACATCGGTGCGGGAGGCGAGATGGACGGTTTCCAAAACGGGAAAATGCTGCGGATTTTTGTCGACGAGCACGACCGTCACGGCGTCGAGCCGCTCTATACCGCCGTCGTCGAAGTATTGCGCAAACGCGGCGTCGCCGGGGCGACCGTGCTACGCGGGATCGAAGGGTTTGGGACGCATCATCGCATTCATGTCGCCAAACCCTTTTCCGCCGCGCCGAACTCGCCGGTATTGATCGAAGTCGTCGATGAAGAGGATCGCCTGCGCGCGCTGATTCCCGAATTAAAGACGATGATCGGTGAAGGGCTCATCAGCCTCGAGAACATCTCGTATCTCCGCTTGCAGCGACCCTAGTCTCCCGATCGGCAAGTCTCACCATATGCCCGCCGGGCCTTTTCCGCCGGGTGCAGCGTTGCTCATCGGTCACAATGCTCCGGCATTGCTCCCTCTTCGCGCCCGCCCCACCGAACAATCCCTCCCTAGATCCTTCCCAACTTCTTCGCAACTTTGCTTGCGCTTTCGGGTAAGCTCGCACGGTGAATAAGCCGGGTCTTCGAAAGATCGTTCTTTTGCACGGGCATCCCGACCCCGATCGTGCGCGCTTGGGCTACGCCCTCGCCGATGCGTACGAACGGGGCGCGCGCTCGGCGGGACACGAGCTGCATCGTGTCGATATCGCCGATCTCGATATCGGATTCGTGCGCAGCAAGCGGCAGTGGGACGAGGAATTGCCGGCGCCGGAAATACGCGCGCTTCGCGAGCGCGTGGAGGCGAGCGATCACCTTGCCGTCTTCTTTCCGCTCTGGTTGGGGACGATGCCCGCGTACTGCAAGGCGTTCTGGGAGCAGCTCCTGCGCACCGGGGCACCGCAGAACGGAAGCGCGACCGCGCCCTCGATCCTACGCGGGAAAAGTGCGCGGATCGTCGTGACGATGGGTATGCCGGCATTCTTTTTTCGTTGGTATTTCGGCGGGCATGGAGTGCGGAGTTTCGAACGAGGCGTGCTGAAAATTATGGGCGCATCGCCGGTGAAGACAACACTGCTCGGCTCGGTCGAGGGGCGCGGTGAGGCGGGCTACCGGCGTTGGATCGCCGAGATGAACGAGTTGGGGGAGCGATGCAACTAACGCACGTCGACGCCGCCACGGTGCGAGCGATCTACGAACGCCCCTTCCCGGAGCTGGCTTTTGCGGCGATGAGCGCGCACCGCGAGGCGTTCGACCCGCTGGCGATTCAGCGATCGACGCTGCTGAGCGTGAAGACCGGTGGCTGTTCGGAGGATTGCGGATACTGCGCGCAGAGCGCACGGCGAACGACGCACGTGCGCCCCGAGCCGCTTGCGGAGATCGAGGAGGTCGTCACCGCGGCGCGTGCAGCGAAAGACGGCGGCGCGACGCGCTTTTGCATGGGTGCGGCGTGGCGCGGTGTGAAAGACGGCGCGCCCTTCGAACGCGTGCTCGCGATGGTGCGCGCGGTCAACGAGCTGGGCTTGGAGAGCTGCGTGACGCTGGGATCGTTGCAACCGCACCAAGCGGAAGCCTTGCGCGATGCGGGATTGCACTACTACAATCACAATCTCGACACGTCGCGCGAATATTATCCGCAGGTCGTCTCGACGCACGATTACGACGACCGGCTCGCGACGCTCTCGAACGCACGCTCGGCCGGCCTGAAACTCTGCTGTGGCGGCATTATCGGCATGGGAGAGTCGCGCGACGACCGTATCGCGTTGATCGCGGAATTAGCCGCGATGGAGAGCCCGCCGGAATCGGTGCCGGTCAATATCCTCGTTCCCATCGAGGGGACGCCGCTTGCGGAGCGGGCAAGTTTCGATCCGATCGAACTCCTGCGAACGATTGCGACCTTGCGTATCGTGCTGCCGCTCTCGTATATCCGGCTCGCAGCCGGGCGCGCCGAGACGAGCGTCGAGTTACAAACCCTTTGCTTCTTGCTCGGTGCAAACTCGATCTTTTCCGGCGACCGTTTGCTGACCACGGAGAATGCGGCGCTCGATAGCGACGCTGCACTCTTCGCTGCGCTGGGGATGTACGCCGAAGAGCGATAGCTCGAACGGTGCGCCGCAAACAAGGCGCTCCCGAGGTATTCTCTTCTCGTCCGCCAATGGCAGATGGGATGATCGACCCGACCGAACGCTTCTCCGAACGTGCCGCACATTACGTGCTCGGTCGCCCCAGCTACCCGCCGGAGGCAATCGACGCGCTCTTCGAAGGCTTCGGCGATCCGTTGCAATTGCGCGTCGCCGATCTCGGCGCCGGAACCGGAATATCGTCGCGTCTGCTCGCCGAGCGCGCGGGGCTGACCGTAGCGATCGAACCGAACGCCGCAATGCGGGCGAGCGCGCCGCCGTTCCCGCGCTTGGAGTGGCGCGATGCACGTGCGGAAGCGACCGGGCTCCCCGATGGGTCGCTCGATCTCGTCACCGCCTTTCAAGCCTTTCATTGGTTCGATGCCGCGCGCGCGCTCGCCGAGATCGAGCGCATCCTTCGCCCCGGCGGCCGCGCTGCATTACTCTACAACGAACGCGACGAACGCGATCCCTTTACTGCGGCCTACGGCGAGATCGTGCGAACCTATGCAACGGATGAAAGCGAGGCGCGGCGCACCGATGCTCGCCTCGCTTTTCTCACCTACGAAGGTTGGAAACGCGTCCGCTTTGCGCCGTTTGCAAACACGCAACGGCTCGACCGCGCCGCCCTCTTCGCGCGCGTCGGCAGCACCTCGTATCTACCGCACGAGGGGGAAGCAGCCCAGCGCTTGCACGACGATCTGGAGTCGCTCTTCGAGCGCTTTGCGCGCGATGGAGCCGTGATGATGACCATGCAGTGCTCCGTCACGCTCGCCGAGACGAAGTGAGCGACGTCACCGATTTCTCGGTCGGCGCCGGCGGCGATGCTGCCGAGCGCATACGCTATCTCGATGCCGTCGCGCAGCTCGGCGCTCAGGCGAAAGAAGCAACCTTTACCATGCAGGGTATCGCTGCGAATTCGCGGGTGCTCGACTGCGGCTGCGGCGTCGGGGATGACGTGCGTGCGATCGCCGCGCGCATCGGCGAAGGCGGCATGGTGGTCGGCATCGATGCGAACGAGGCACTCGTTACAGCGGCGATCGCGCGCGGCGTTCCGGCAAATGCCCGGTTCGCCGTCGGAAATGCCGAAACGTTATCGTTTCCGGATGCATCCTTCGATGCCGTACGCGCGGAACGACTCTTGCAGCATCTCGCCGATCCTCAGAGCGCCGTACAAGAGATGCGCCGCGTTCTCGCGCCCGGCGGCACGTTACTGGCGATCGATCAAGATTGGCAGAGCATTATCGTCGCCGGCGGCAACCGCGATACAACGCGGCGCGTCGTCGACGCATTCGTCGATTCGCTCGCCGACGGCTGGGCCGGGCGGCGGCATCGCGAACATTTCGTCGGGGCCGGCTTCACGCAGATCGAATCGCGGCCGTTCGTTACCTCGCTTTCGTTTGCCCACGCCTATGCATTCGTGCTCGAATCGGCGATTGCCGCGGCGGTTCGCAGCGGACGGCTCGATCGCGACGAGGCGGATGCCTGGGTGCGTGGATTGCTCGCCGCCGATGCGCGCGGCGCGTTTTTCTACTGCGTGACGGTCTTCCTCACGGTCGCGGTACGCTAGCGCACCAAAGCGAGAGGATTGCCCCCGTGCCGACGTTAACGGTGTACGCATAATGTCTCAATACGTACTCGATGCCCACTTCATCGTCGCCGCGCTGGTGATTCTCTGCGCTCTCGTCTTCAGTTGGAACACGATGGGTCGCCGCGTGATGGTCGCCGTGACCGGGCTGCAATTCCTTGTCGGGCTCGTCGTCGCGGGGGTCTATCATCCGGCCGGTTCGGTGATCTTGTTCCATATCGCGGGCGCACTCGCGGCGATGGTTGCCTATATTTTCGCGCGTCGGATCGGCGAACGCCCAGGTAAGGAAGGGCTCGCTATCGCGCTCTCGATCCTTGGGTTACTGCTGGCGCTGGGAACCTTCTCGCTGGGCATTACCCTCGCGCGCGGGTCCATGTAGTGAGCGATATCCGTCGCAGCGGCCATCGCTCCGCTCCGAAATCGCGGCCGAATTATGCGATTCCCATCGTCGTGCTTCTCTTGCTCGCGATCGGCGCGGGATGGTGGTTCATGCGGCCGCACGCGGCCGCACCGAACACGCTGACGATCTATTACACCGAAATGAACGGCACGACCGTTCGGCCCTGGGATGTAACGATGCGACCGCGCCCGGCAGGAAGTACGCGGGCACAATGGGCGCACGACCGCGCACTCTACGCTGCCCTACAAGCCGTGGTCGGGCCGCCCGCCGACGTTCGCGCGGTGCGTTTCCCAACCGGAACGCGCGTCATCGATGTTGCGATTCACGGTTCGACGGTCACGGTCGATCTCTCGAGAGCAGTCGAATCGCAACCCGGGGGCACGTTCGGTGAGAACGCGGAATTCAAGGCGCTCGTCTATTCGATGACGGCGTTGCCGGGAATATCCGCCGTGCAGGTCACCGTTGAGGGCCAACGATTGCCGACGCTGCCCGGAGGGCACCTCGAGCTCGATGAACCGCTGCATCGCTCGGATTTCTAGCGCGCTCTTCGCGCTCTGCTTCGCGCTGCTCTGCATGCCGCGCGTCGCGGCTGCAGCACCGCTCTGGCAATTCGCGGGGCGCACCTTTGCGTTTACTCACGTCGAACGGCGCGACGCGACGCTGATGGTCGGCATCGACGACCCCGCGCTCCACCGTCTTTTCCACGCACTCGGCGCAATCGTCACCTGGAAACCCGGGGCTCGTTACGTTTTAATCGCGACCGGCGAACCGACGATCGTCAGCTTCGCCATCGGCGACCGCACCTACGATATCGGTCCGCTCGCCGTTCGCTCCAAGGTCGCGCCGTTCGCGCTCCGCGGTGAGGCGTATCTCGACTTCGACGCACTCGCGCGCGCGTTAGGGTTGCGAAAAATCGCCAATGGAGCGACGACGATCCTCCAACCGCAGATCACCAACCTCGATGTCTCCGATGAAGGCAGCGGTATGCGCGTCGTTGCGCGCGGCGCGATTCCACTGCAAGCGCGTCTGGTGCGGTCGAGCAAACGGCAGATGACCTACGCATTCGTCGGCGTCGGAAG
>JAJYRI010000130.1 GCA_021794175.1 bacterium | reverse complement strand
ACCTCGGCGCGGTGAAAGCGAAAGGTAAGACGCAGAGCGTCGAAATCTACGAATGCTATAGCAACGATCCGCCGCAACTGCTCGCACACAAAGAGGAGACGCGCCCCCTCTTTAGCCAGGCGATGAGTGAATACCGGAAAGGGATGTTCCTTACCGCCGGCAAGATGTTCGCGCGCGTCGCCGAGCTGAACAAATTCGACGCACCGGCGGCCTATTATCGCGACGCTTGTTCGCTTTCAATCGTGCGCCCGCGGAGCGCCGAGCCGTGGGACGGCGCCGAAGTAATGGAAGTTAAGTAAGGCGTTCGAAAGACTACAGGCACCTGAACGGTTGACCGATAGAAGCCACTGGAAGGGCTATCGGCGGCGCAAAGCCCGGCGGATACCTCTCCATCCACCGCACATCCAGCGACGTAAAGGGTTCGGCGAGCAACGGGTTTCGGATGAATCTGGGACATCCCCGAAAAACACTTAATCGGAAGCGAAGGAAGGTTGTCTGGTCGCTATCTATTCTGACGGCGGTCGCAAAGGCAGAGAAGCCGAACTTTTCAGCATGGACGTTGTAGACGTCCGGCGGTAGCGTTAGGCATACGAAGAATCCACGTTTATCGCTGAATGTCGTGCACGTTTGGCTTGGAGAACGCACCAAAACGAGCGCGCGTGCGACAGGATGCCCCATCGCGTCCCGCACGTAGCCGCTCATGACACCGGTGGTGCCCGCAAGGCACGCAGCGCAACTGAATAACGCGAGGAATAGTGTGATGGCAGCTGTTTTCATGTCTATTGCTGGATCGCTGCCTCCCAGCCATCATATTTCCCATTGTAGCGATCAGCTAGAGCCGCCATGGTCGTTGCGGCGCTGTGAATCGTCGTTAGTGTCGGAATCGCAGTCAGGTGTGAAACGACGAAAAAGCGATCCTCGGTTGCGCCGACCGGGAGCTTACCAATCGGCGCGTTAACTTTAGTGTGAAATCCGAGTCCGGCGAGTTCGGTCGCTGTTGCGATAGCATCAATCTGCGATGGAATGTAAAGGTGGAAGGAGATGTCGGTAGGCTTGGAAAGATCGGATCCGTTGCTTCTTAGTTGTTCGAGCACGCGCTCATCGGCGAGGGCTGCGAGGTTCCGTGTTATCCGGCGGCGGCCATTTGCATCCACTACTTCCATCTCGAGTGTCTGCGTCCGCGCCAACAACCACATTCCGTCAACTTGCCGCCAAGTATCGATCGACAGTGCCTGAAGCATTCTTGGCATTGTTCGGGGTGCATCCGGCGCGGAGGTCATCGCATAATGCTGCAGCACGGTCGCCTTATCGGGATCGGGACCGGGAGTGGACGTTATTTCAGCGAGGGTCGTTGCTACAATTCGCTTCGATCGGTCGATCTCCAACCGAGTTACCGCCTCGATCATCGCGCCTGAAAAAGTGGTGCGCCCGCGGATGTCCCTACTTACGAAGCCGTCGGCGAGGATCGCTGCCATGGCTTCACGATCGCCAGCCGCCATGGCTGCGCGCATGTCCAAGTAGCGTTGGTCTAAGGTGTCGCGTAAGGGGTGATCGCATGGCACGAACGACCGGCTAGAGAGCGTCGGCGAGCTCTGCTTCGCATCTCTTCGAAAGAAGGCTTTAATCCAGCTAAACAACGCTCTCTCGTCTTTCATCGTTTTTCATCTGGGCATTCCGCTCAGGGTAGGCCGATCTAAGTCTTTCGATGTCCCCTACCGTCCGCGCAATTTCTTCGGGCCTGCATCGATAATCGAATTCAATCACTGGGCCACATGCGGGGTGTAGGTCTAGGCGCGCCAAGATGTCAACCCCGCGCTCCGATCGCGATTTGAGCAGTTCGATATAGGGTTCCAAAGGCTCGAACGTGCGCTCCGTCTCGGTCTCCGAGGCATAGACCAGTTGAAGAATCTCGGAGAGCTCGCGAACTTCCCTCGTGAGGAGCGAGGCTTCGACAGAGTGTTTGATACCGGCATGCAAAGTTATATTGCATCTGAGCCAGTTTGCATCGTGCCAGTCGCCGCGAGCCGCTTCCTCGGGTCGCTCATAAGCGAAACTATCGAATCGCAGCGTGTTGCCGCTTGTGTCAATGATAGTAAAGGCAAGATCACCCGACATGATAGAGAGCGAGACTTTAGCAACGCCCTCCACCGTTCCTATCTTTCAACTCGTCTCTCTCATTTCGCCTTTCTCCCGCTAGACGTGCGCCAGGAGACGGGCTCCCCGAGCCCGCCCTCCCGGAGCGAGATCAACACCATGGTAGTACGCCGTGACCGTCACGGTTCTCGGTACTCTGTACGACGCATGCGCAGTACGACGGGGATTCGAACCCCGAGAGCCGCGTTGGCTCACCGAGACATGTTGTTAGGGCCAACATAAGCCCGGTGTTCGCTTCTCGATCCGGTACCAACCCGTCTCCTAGTCCTGTAGATCGATCGTCCAGTTCGCTTCCTGGATTGAAGCGTCAAGGAGTCGATGCCTCTGCGCGAGCTCGTCGGCGCGCTTCAGCAATGCCGAAGTATCGACCGTTCGAATCAAGCGCAGTTCCGAGCGCAGAAATCGCGCCGGAGGTTCTGACGCGGCCTTCGCAATCGACCGGAGGCTATTGCGTAACGCCAAATGCCGATCGCGCTCGGCGAGGGCGTCCGAAACCAGCGCGCCGTTAGGAAGACGCGTTGCAACGTTCGTGCGATTGATACGCTGAATCAGCGACGTCGTCTCGACCGTGAGACGTTCGATCTCCGCGATGAGTTCATTGGGGTCGGCCGCAGGCTCCGTTCCCTCCTGAACGTGTGCATTCTGAACTGCACGCTGACTGAGTTCCTCAATCCGGCGCAGGTTATCCGAGCGCAGCTTTAGGGCTTCACCAAGCTTCATGGTAGTGTACCTCCTTTCGAAATACAAGGATGAGTGTGCTGTCTCTACGAGACGATGTAAAAAGGGGGCCGAGCAGCTCTGCTCGACCCCCTTTCGGGAATCAGAAATACAGATAGCTCTACGTGGTGCGGGTCTCCGCACCGAAATTCAGCGAGCATGCGAGGGCTCGTCCCGGCATGTGCCAGGATTTATCGGAGCCTTGTATTTGGGTCGAAGTAAATCGCGTCATTTCGCATTCAGCTTAGCATGGCGTGTCAAGATTAGTTTTTTTGACACAATTGAAATCGCTTGACGGGGCATGTTACTCTGCTGTGATCATGCGAAATACGATTGTCGATCGGATCGGACGCCCCTGTAGCGCGAATACATTCGCGCTGGGTACTCCGTTTACTCAAAATATGGGCCGTCTAGGCTAAGAGCAGCTATCGTTCGGGTTTCCCACGAGAGGATCGAGCGATTGCGCTCGATCCTCTCGGTTTTTTATGTGGCGGAACGTAGCTGAGTTGGTTCAAGCGCCCGACTGAAAATTGGGAGCACGCCGGTTCGATTCCGGCCGTTCCGGTAATGCGCCGTAGCGTAATTGGTAGCGCACCCCGTTGTTACCGGGGATGGTGCTGGTTTGAATCCAGCCGTCGCAAAAATGCGAATCCGGGATCCGAGGCCCCATTTGCCTTAGGAAAGCAATATGGGGCCTCGGAATCCTTATCCCTAGCTACAACCGCTCGTTGCGCCGCAGGAGTCGCACTTCTCGCAGGAGCCGTTGCGCACCATCGTGAGTTGTCCGCATTCGCTGCAGGCGTTACCGGTGTAGCCCTTCGCTTTGGCGGCATTTACCGCCGCATGCTGCGGGCGTTCGACGACGGCGGTTCCCACCGTTTGCACGCTCGGTGCGGGAGCGGTGAGCGTTGCCGCACCGTAGCTCCCTTGCGCCGCCTCGGGGTGGAGGTGCGTGGAGACCGGGTGCAGACGCTCGGCGATGCCGGCCGGACGAACGTTCGTCGGCCCCGCCTCTTCGGCGAGATACTCTTCCTTCGATTCCGCCGCATCGACGCCCATCGCATCCATCTCCATCGATGGCGCAACGTGCGCGAGATCGTAGCGCCCGAGATAGCTTACCGCGAGCTCGCGGAAGACGTAATCGAGCAATGAGGTCGCCATCTTGATATGGTCGTGCCCCGCAACCGGACCGTTGGGCTCGAAGCGCGTGAAGGTGAAGGCTTCGACGAACTCTTCGAGCGGCACGCCATACTGCAAGCCGAGACTGATCGCGATCGCGAAGTTATTCATCAACGACCGGAAAGCGGCGCCTTCCTTGTGCATGTCGATGAAGATCTCGCCGAGCTGCCCGTTCTCGTATTCGCCGGTGCGGAGATAGACTTTATGTCCGCCGACGATCGCCTTTTGCGTGTACCCGCTGCGCCGTTCGGGCATGCGGCGCCGCTTGGCGATATAGCGATAGACGAGTTTCTCGGCGATCTGGACGGGCGTGTGATAGGGCTGCGTCGGCGTATCCTCGGCTTCGATCTCGCCGCTGAGATCGTAGCTCGCCGCGAGCGGTTGGCTCAGTTTCGACCCGTCGCGATAGAGCGCGACCGCCTTGATCATCTTTTCCCAGCTGTAGCGGTAGGCTTCCTTGACGTCGGCAATCGTCGCCGTCTGCGGCAGATTGATCGTTTTAGAGATCGCACCGCTAACGAACGGCTGGGCCGCCGCCATCATATCGACGTGGGCAAGCGGGCGAATGTAGCGCGTGCCGTATTTTCCACATGGCGTCGCACAATCGAAGACCGGCAGGTGCTCGTCGTGGAGTTCGGGCGCTCCTTCGAGCGTCATGCGCCCGCAGATATAGGCCGAGGCCTCTTCGATCTGTCGATTGCTGAAGCCGAGGCCGTCGCGCAGGATGGAGAAGCTCCAATCGTCGAGTTTTTC
>JAJYRI010000129.1 GCA_021794175.1 bacterium | reverse complement strand
CTCGGCGGCGCGGCCGGCGGTTTCGTTGCCGGAAGCCATGCGTTGGTCGATATGTTGATCCAGCGCTCGCGCCCGCAGCTCTTTTCGAACGCATTGCCGGCGACGGTCGCCTGTAGTGCGCTTGCGGCGATCGATTTTCTCGATGCACACCCCGAACGCGTGCGCGCGCTTCGGGAGAACGTTACTTATTTCCGCGCCGGGCTCGAGCGGATCGGCTTGAAGCCGTTACCGGGGCCGAGTGCGATCGTGCCGATCGTCGTCGGTGAAACGGCGTTTGCGATTTCGATGAGCGACAAGCTGCTCGAACGCGGCGTCTTCGTAACCGGTTTCGGCTTCCCCGTCGTACCCGAAGGGACGGCGAGGATACGCACGCAACTCTGCGCGACGTTAACGCGCGAGGAGATGGATCGCGCGCTCGATGCGTTCGCTGCGGTAGCAAAAGAAGTCGGGCTGGTGGCAGCATGATGCGCGCGGTTTTGCTCGCCGCTGCGCTGGCGAGCCCGTCGCCTGCACCGATAGCGAGTGCCTCGCCGGCGACTCCGCTGCCGGTCGGATGGACGCGTTTAAGCACGGCTGCGTTTCGGGATCCAAATGTGAGGGTGAAACTCCTCGCGTTAGCCCCCACGAGCGGGGCCTCTCACCGCCAGACGCTTGTGCTCCTGGCACGGGTATCGCGTTCGGAGAGCGCGCAAGTCCCGAAACTTCGCGGTCCATTCCTCGAAGGGTTCTTTCAAAAGTTCCCCGGTACGATAACCTCGACCGTAAAATCCGTGATTCCCTGCAGCTCGCAAGTCCGCGCTGACATCGTTGGCTTTACCGCTCATCTTCGGAGCCAGGATGGCATCGGAACCGCGTACTTCGTTCGAGGACCGGGGCAGCCGATCTTCATCGCGCTAGCGTACGGATATTCCGCTCGCCCGCCTGCCTCGGACATCGCGCAGATGCTGGCATGGTTTTGTCCGCTCGTCAATGCGGGGAGCGCAATGCCGGTTCCTAACCCGTCGCCCGCTTCTTCGCCGATTGCGTCGGCGGCGTTGGCGTCGCCGACTCCCATAGCGACGGCTCCGGTCGCTACGCCTGCTGCGGGTGCTACGCCCGCTGCGGCAGCTTCGCCGCAAGCGACGATGCAACCGATCTCGGCGTTCATGCAGGTGCCCAAGGGGTGGAGGCTCGACCGCCGCGTGCGCGTGCTCTCGGCGCTAACGCAGATCCGCTTTCAAGCGGTGAAGGCCTACGCCGGTGGGGTCGAATCGATCAACGTGACGGAATCCAACGGGCCGCATGCAGGAACGCTTTCCGACGGCGTGACGCAGGCGCTAGGATTGCTAAAACATTTCGGAACGAAGTTTCATTTGATCTCGAGCCGATCGAGTTTCGTCTGCGCCGGCACACGCCCGGCCTGGCGGTTACACTATCGAATCGATCTCGGTGCGATGCACCTTTTGACGTTTCAGTATATCGCGATGTCGCCGCACGGATCGTTCGGTGCCGCAACCTATATGCGAACTGCCGGGAACGCTGCCGACCCCGAGGCTCTGGCCGCTCTGGGCACGTTCTGTCCGCAAGATTTCGTTGCTCCACCGGCCATACCGGTGATGAACGTGATGCCGGGGCTGCGCGCTCCGCTGCCCGTCGGTTGGACGCTAGCCGGGTCGGGGATTGGAATGACACCAGGATCGCACGTGCTCGCTTCGGCGTCGAAAAAACTCGCGGGCGGCACGTCGGAATCGTATCTCACTACCGCCGTCTCGTTGCGGCAATTCGGCGATGTTACCGGCAAGCCGATCCCGTTGGAGACGGTCGCTCAGTTTGTTACGAAAGGCTTGCTCGCGATGTTCCCTGGATCGACGGTCGTCTCGTCGGCAAAGGTCGCCGGTTGCGGCGGCAGCGAATCGCAGTGGCAGTTCGAGGTTCGGACCCCGATGTCGTTTCTTATCGAACGGATCGCTCAACGTAACGGCCAACTGGTCGCCGACGTCTACGCGCGCCCGATTGCGATGTTGCAGCCCGACCCCGCAGCGCAGACCGCCATCGATGCGCTCTGTCTCACCCCGTCGGTTGCTTCGATAATGAATCCATAATCGCGTCCTAACCTCCGCCTGGTACGGTCGTCACAGGAATGGAGGCCTCGTGATGATTCGCAACTCAATGACTTTTCGGATCATGCTTCCGACGGCAATCGCGTTTGCCGTCGGGATTTCGATTGCGGTTCTTGGGCTGATCTATGCTGCGCGAACCGCCGAGTATAGCTTCTTGGCAAGGCAGGGGGCAGCGGCAGCGAAAGCGCTTCTGGCCCTAGCGACGAACGACGGAAACGCCGAACTCGCATACGGACAGTTGAGCTTCCCGGGCTATCCTGGTTGGAAAAACGGCGGGAACGAAGCGTTGATTTCCCAGTCGGCCTCGCTCTCCGGCGCCGATGTTTCGATCTTCGCGCGCCAAGCCGATGGGAGCTGGATTCTCGACGCCTCTTCGATGAAGAAGCACGGCTCGTTTATCGTCACGGCATCGATCCCGCCGAAGATCGCCGAAGCGGTATCGCGCGGGAAGAACTTCCAGGGCGATGTGACGATTGCCAAAATCGATAGCTTTGCCGTTGCAGCACCGGTGTTCGACGCAAGAGGGACGGTTGTCGGCGGCTACATCGTCAGCTACCCGCTGCAAGGCCTCACACGAATCGTAGCGCTTGTCGTCTCGGGAGTGGCAGGGGCGATGTTGTTGATTTTTGCGGCTACATTTACGGTATTCGCTCTCGGAATTCGTCGCTTACGGCGAGGTGCGGCTCGTCTTCGCGTGGCCGCCGCTACGTTGTCGCGAGGGGAATTCGATCTCGGCGATCTCGGCGAAGTTGACGGCGAATTACGCCCCGTAGCCGTTGCGTTTGAAGAGATGATCGAATATCAGCGAGCGATTGTGGCCGCTTCCGAAGCTATGGCCAGAGGAGATATCGAGGCCGAGGTTGTTCCGCAGAGCGAGCGGGATCGTCTTGGAGTTTCGTTAGATCTCATGTTGGGAAACATCCGCTCGATCCTAGAAGGAGTTAAACAAGCCGTTGACGTCCTTGCGCCGTCGGCGAACGTTCTCCAGCAAAACGTCGGACACGTTCGAGAACAAGCATCGGCGGCCGTTACCTCGGTTACCGATTTGGCTACCGCGCTCCGCGATCGCGTTCGCGAGGCATCGGCCTCGCAGGCGATCGTCGGTGAGTTTGCCCTCGGTGTGGAAGGCATTGCGCGCGGTGCAGCAGATCAGGCCCTGCAGACGCGTTCTGCGAGTGGAGAGATGGATTCGCTGAGGGAGCAGGCACGAGAGGTCGTGGCTCAGGCGACATTGCTGTTGAACGCCTCTCGTCAGAGCGCGCTAGGAGCGGAAAACGGGGTCAATGTTGTTACCAAGGCACTCGATGCGCTCGGTAAAACAAATTCCTCTACCGGCGAAGCTGCTGTAGAGATGGCCGCGTTGACCCGACTTTCATCGGAGATCGGGTCGATCTTAGAGAGCGTTGAATCGATCGCGGAGCAGACGAATTTGCTCGCTCTCAACGCCGCAATCGAAGCCGCACGCGCCGGCGATCATGGCCGCGGATTTGCGGTTGTTGCAGCCGAAATCCGAAAGCTCGCAGAGCGAAGCGCCGACGAGAACCGTCGCATTACCGCTCTCATCAACCAGGTGCAGTCACACGTTTCTTCTGCAGGGGTAGCCGTTAGTTCGGCGGAGAGTCGGGTCGTCGAAGCGACCACACAGTCGTTGGCCGCCTCGGAGGCCCTCCACGCGATCGCCGAAAGCGTACGTGTCGCTGCGCTCGGCACCGAGCGGATCGACGGTGCATCGGCGGCTATGCTCGCAGCAACCGAACGCTCGACATCGGCGATGCAAGCGATCTCGGTGGTAGTCGAACAAAATAGTGCGTCGACGGAACAGATGGCCGCACAAGCGCGGGAGCTCGCGTCGACGATATCGGACATCGCGCAGTGCTCGCGGAGCGACGCCGAGAGGGCTGACGGCATTGCTCGCGCATCGGCCGCGCTCGAATCCCGTTTTGAAGAGTTGTTGGTTCTCGCCGGTAACCTCGATGGAACCGCGGAGCGGTTACATTCGATTCTCGAAGAGTTTGTCGGAGGACGTCGGGAGATCGTCACCCGGCCGGCGCTCAACTAAAGAGTCGTTTGAAGAAAGGATAAAAATCGGGCCCGGCGTTCTTGCGAACGGCGGGCCCGAACATGGTTGCGGGGGCGAGATTTGAACTCGCGACCTTCGGGTTATGAGCCCGACGAGCTACCGGACTGCTCCACCCCGCGCCGGAACTCCATGGATTCTAGCATACCGTAGCGAACCCTTGTGCGACCGATGTTGGAGTTCGAACCGCAAGAATCGCTCGCCGCGCGCATCGCGGCGCTGCCGAAGATCCACCTGCACTGCCATCTCGAGGGAACGCTGCGCGAGAGCACCTTCCTCGAACTCACCGAACGTGATGGGCTCCCGACGCGCTACCGCCCGGGTGCGCTCGCCGAGGGGGAAGACCGTTCGCCGCGCGAGCCCGGGCAGGTCTATGCGTTCGCCGATTTTTCCGAGTTTCTGCTGCTCTTTGCCGCCGTCTCGCGCGCCCTCTCGCGTCCCGAAGATTATGCGCGTCTCGCCGAGGAGTTCGCCGCCGATGCTTTGCGGCGCGGCGTCGCCTACGGTGAACTCTTTATCTCGCCCTCGGTCTGGCGCTTCTTTCACCCGGAACTCGACCTCCGGGCCTGCATGGAAGCGATCTACGAGGTCTTCGCTCGCATCGAACGCAGCCACGGCGTCACCTTCCGCACGATCGTCGATCTCACGCGGAACTTCGGCGCGGCCAGTGCTC
>JAJYRI010000128.1 GCA_021794175.1 bacterium | reverse complement strand
GCGAAATGAGCGCCGTCAAAACGACGATCCCTGCGTCGGCAAAGATGCCCGCGAGGGCGGCGGTGCGCCGCACGTTTTCGCGGCGATCCTCTTCGGTGAAGCCGAGATCGACGTTCAACGTCGTGCGTAACGTGTCGCCGTCGAGTACGTAGACGTGGCGTCCGCGCTCGAAGAGCATGCGTTCGACGCGCATCGCGATCGTCGATTTCCCGGAACTCGGCAGGCCCGTGAGCCAGAACACGTAGCCGCGGTGCCCGTTGCGCGCGCCGCGTTCTTCGCGGCCGACCGAGGAGCGCGCGGCGACGATATTGGTCGCGCCCTCACCGCGCACGGTGGCCGCGACCGCGCGCACCTTCCCGCCGGCGACGACGCGCCCTTCGTCGAGCAAAATAAAGCGCGAGACGCTCGATGCGGGCAATGCGGGATCGGCGGCGATCGTTTCGCGCGCGACCAGCGTCACGGCGGCGACCTCGCCCGCACGCGCCTCCTCCGCCGCGCGCCCGCGCCCATCCTCGGGCTCGAAGGTTTCGTCGATGCGCGCGATCGTTACGGCGATCTCGCGCGTACCCAAACGCATGCGGAGGTTCGCTCCCGCGCGCGCGGGACGCTCGCCGAGCCAGAGCAGAGCGGCGGAGATGGCGTGCCCGGTCGTCGGGCCGGAATCTTCGTGCGTTGCAATCGCGCCGCGATCGACGAAAATGCGTTCGTCGAGTTCGAGCGCGACGGCGGCGCCCGCCGATGCGCGCTCCACGTCGTCGGGCCAGCGCACGATGCGCGCGATGCGCGCCGTGGTGCGTAGCGGCCAGAACGTCAGCGCGTCGCCGCGAGCGATCGTTCCGCAATCGATGCGCCCGACGATCCAGCGCGTCGCGCCGCGCCGATAGACATCCTGGACGACCATGCGCAGCGGTGCGTTTGCATCGTCGCGATGCGTTTCGATCGCTTCGATCTCGGCGAGCAGCGTCTTGCCGCGCCACCACGCGGTCCTCGCTCCGGGCGCGGCGAGGTTCGCGCCTTCGCGCGCGGCGACCGGGAGGATTGCGAGCGGTGCGATTCCGAGCCCGCGTAGAAACGCGTCGGCCTCTGCCGCGCGCTCTTCGTAGCGCGCTTGCGGCGCTGCGGAGAGATCGAGCTTATTGATCGCAAGGATCACCGACGTGAAGCCGAACCACTGCAGAAAGAGCGCCTGTCGGCGCGTCTGTGCGGTAATGCCCTCTTCGACGGAGATGACCAAGATCGCCGCATCCACCTCGGAGGCGCCGCTCACTAAATTGCGGATCAATTCGCGGTGCCCGGGCGCGTCGACGAAAACGATCTCGCGCTTCGCGGTCGTCAGCCATATGCGCGAACTGTCGAGCGTGATCGCTTGGTCGCGCTCGATCTGAAACGCGTCGAGCAGAAACGAGTACTCCATCGGAACGCCGCGCCGTTCGCTCGAACGTTCCATTTCTTCGAGCTTCTGCTGGGGGACATAGCCGCAATCCACCATAAGGCGCCCCAAGATCGTCGATTTCCCGGCGTCGACATCGCCGAACATCACGACCCGTAGCGCGCTCACATGTACCCCCCGGCGCGCAGCCGTTCGAATGCGTCTTCACTCTCGCCGTCCATCGCGCGCCCCGCGCGTTCGGGCTCGCGCGTCGTTGCTAATTCCGCGACGATCTTTTCGATCGTGTCGGCCTCGCTAGGGATCGGAAACGTAATATTGCTTTCGCCGAGCGAGCGATAGCGTTGCCCGTTGCGCGCCAGATAGAGCGAGACGAACGGAATCCCCTCGGCTTGCGTGTAGCGCCAAATATCGCGCTCGGTCCAATGCAGGAGCGGGTGCACGCGCACGTGCGCGCCGTCGGGAACCTCGGTGCAATAATAATCCCAGAGTTCGGGGGGTTGCCGCTGCGGATCCCACGAACCGTCGGCGTTTCGCGGGCTGAAGACCCGTTCTTTCGCGCGGATCGCCTGTTCGTCGCGGCGTATGCCGAGAACGATCGCGCGGTAGCGTTCGCGTTCGAGCATCGCGCGCAACCCTGCGGTCTTGCGCGCCGCATGGCGCGCCGCCGGCGGTAGGCTCTGGTCGACGCTGCTCTCGGGTGGGCACGCCTCGTTGACGACCGGGAGCGACCACTCGCGCACGAGCCGGTCGCGGAAGGCGTAGACCTCCGGAAATTCCATGCCGGTATCGAGCAGCACCAACGGAAAGGGCACCTCGCCGAGAAAGGCTTTGCGTACCATCCAGAGCAGCGCGGTACTATCTTTTCCGATCGACCAGAGCATCGCCGGTTTATCGATGCGCGCAAAAGCTTCACGAAGAATGTAAATGCTCTGCGATTCGAGCGTTGAGAGATCGTCGGGGAGGTGCGAGCGCTCCATCACAGCGCGCTACCTTGGCCTCCCTTGCAGCGCGCTCCCCCGTAGCGTTCGCCGCGAGCGTTCAAAAAAAGCGGAGGGGCGAATCGCTCGCTCCTCCGCACGATCGTTCCGACGCTCGGCGTTAGCCGCGGACGGCGATCTTCTTCGGCTGTGCCTTGGGATGAAGCGGAAGCTTCAGCGTCAGCATGCCGTGCTCGACGCGTGCGTCGATGCGCTCGCTATCGATCTCGTCGGGCAGCGAAATCGTCCGGGTGAAGTTCCGGCGCTCGTTCTTTCCGACGACGTTGAGGATGCCGTCGTTGACGGTCGCTTCGATTTGCTCGGGGCTGAAGCCCGGAACGGGGAGCTCGAGCTGGTAGCCTTCATCGTTGCGCTCGACCTCAAAGGACGGGCCTTGAGGAAGGTTGCCGACGAGGCCACGGAACGGGTCCCAGTTGAGCAGGTCGAGGGCGCTCCGGAGCCCGGGGCGGATGGCGGGGCGTTCGATCGTGGTGAGCTCACTCATGGTTGATGATTCTCCTTGTTTAGCAGTCATGGCAGTTGAGTGCCAATATATATAACTCGCCGGAACGGGAAAAGTTTCGCCTTCGGGGCTCATGGTTCTCCGAATTCACAAATGAGGGGAGGAACTTTTCCTTTTGAGTGATAACTAGGCCGAACGCTGGCCCTGCCTACCGCTACAGTTGTTTTTTTTCGTTCGGCCGCGTGGTTCTGTTGGATCATGTTAAGGAGGTCGCTCGATGCGTTACGGGAGTCGCCTGAGTTTTGTGTTTGCCGCGCTGCTAACGGCGGGGCTCGCCGGCTGCGGTGGTGGCTCCGGCGGTGCCGGGCCGGCGGCGGTGATACCGGGAAGCCCGGGTCTCCCCTCGACGGGAGCCGCGGCGAACGCGCACGTGGTGATCTCGATCCCGAAGCCGAGCGCGAGCACGGGGCGCACCCCGGCCTACGTCTCACCGGCGACGCAATCGATCTCGGTCGCCGTCGATGGCGGCACCCCGACCGTGCAGAACCTCTCGTCGAGCTCGCCGAACTGCTCGAGCGCGGGCGCGGCCTACCCGCTCAACTGCACCGTCCCGGTCAGCGCTGCGGCGGGCAGCCACACGCTCACCTTCATTACCTACGACCAACCGAATGCCGCCGGGAACAAGCTCTCGGCGAACAGCATCTCGGTGACCTTCGTCGCCGGGCAGAACGCGGCGATTCCCGTCGTCCTCGCCGGCGTGCCCGCCTCGTTCCAGGTGGCCTCGGCGACGGCAATGTCACCGAGCTCGATCGTCGGTAGTGCGACCGCGGGCTATTATTTCTTGATGGCGTCAACCTCAAAGATGCTCATCGTTGCGCTCGACGCTGACGGCAACTATATCCTCGGCCCCGGCGCACCGACGATCGCGGCTTCGTTGACCGGCGTTACCGCAGGCTCGGGCATTGCGATCGCCCCGGCGGGCGGCGGGAATCCGAATCTCTTCACGCTCGCCTCAACCGGCGCGGGTTCTGCAACGCTCGCGCTCTCCGCGACGCCGTCGGCATCGCTCGCCGGAAGCGCGCTTACCGCGAATATTCCCCTTACAGCCGCGGCACTGGTGACGACGGCCGCCGGCAAAGCCGGGGTACCGGGGCTCGTCGACGGTACCGGGACGAGTGCGGAATTTGGCGGGCCTTATGGTGTTGCCTACAACTCTGCGAACGGCAACATCTACGTGGTCGACAATTGCACGATTCGGGAAATGACGCCGGGAAATGGAACGGCGAATAGCGCCACCGTCACGACGATCGCCGGGAGCGCGACCTGCGGCGACGTCGATGGAACCGGCACCGGAGCGAAATTATATTATCCCGGTGGTATCGCCTACGATGCGGCGAACGGGAATCTCTACTTTCCCGACCAATGCAGCATTCGGCAGGTAACCCCGGGGAACGGCACCGCGAACAGTGGGGTCGTCACCACGATCGCCGGTAATTACAGCACCTGCGGCGAGGTCGACGGAACGGGCACCGGAGCGCAGTTCGATTCTCCCTACGGCATCGCCTACGATGCCGCGAACCACGATTTGTACGTTACCGACGAGTACGGCTGCACGATTCGTCAGATCGATCCGGGCAACGGTACGTTAAATAGCGGCATCGTCATCACGATTGCGGGTAATCCGACGAGCTGCACGTCCAACGACGGTACCGGAACGAGCGCGACGTTCAATAACGTTGAGGGCGTTGCCGTCGATTCGGCGAACGGCGATCTCTACGTGACTGATTACTGTTCGGTCCGGCAGGTGACGATCGGGAACGGCAGCGCGAACAGCGGGGTCGTCACGACGATCGCCGGCAACAACAATACGTGCGGCTACGTCGATGGGACGGGAACGGCGGCGCAGTTTGCGACCTATCTCAATGGCATCGGCTACGACTCCACCAACGGCGATCTCTACGTCTCCGACGACGACAATTGCAACCTACGGCAAGTAACGCCGGGTAACGGCACCGCGAACAGCGGTGTGGTGACGACGATCGC
>JAJYRI010000127.1 GCA_021794175.1 bacterium | reverse complement strand
GGCCACCGTTTCGTCCTTTCGGTTGAGAAGTTCGTTCAAAATGAATCTTCCGAACCGAAGCGGTGGCTTCTTGCCACCCTCAATTTACAGCATTATAAAGGCACGACCCGGCCTTCTTCGCGAAGCACTCCCGCTGAGGTACGCATTCGTCGACGAGTATCGGTGGCGATACAGCGTCGTTGCGCTCTGTCGTAATCTCAACGCGTCGAAGGCTGGGTATTATGCATGGCGGGAACGCGAGAAGAGCACGCGTCATCAGCGCGATATCGCCCTCTCTCAAACGATTGTTGACATACACCGTGCGAGCCGATCGGTGTACGGTAGTCCACGAATCCATGCCGAATTACGTGCACGCGATATTCGCATTTCTCGTAAACGCGTGGCACGCCTGATGCGCGCTCAGGGGCTAATTGCTAAGAAACGGCGGCGCTTCAGGACGACGACACATTCTAAACATCGCTACGCCGTTGCACCCAATATCCTCGCACGCAAGTTCCGGCAAGATCTACCAAATCAAGCGTGGGTTGCAGATATTACGTATTTTGCGACGGCGCAAGGATGGCTCTATCTCGCAGCGGTACTGGACGTTTATTCAAGGCGCGTTATCGGTTGGTCGATGAGTGAACGCATCGATGCAGAACTTGTGATTAATGCGCTACAAATGGCCGTCGCGAACCGCCGCCCTTTTCAGAGCCTCATCGTTCACACCGATCGCGGTAGCCAATACGCATGTCGCGCCTATACTGATTTTCTTGCGACCCATGGCATTACACCAAGCATGAGTCGGAAGGGCGACTGTTGGGACAATGCTGTGGTCGAGAGCTTCTTTTCCACCCTGAAGACCGAGACCGATCCCGGGCACGTGTGGAAGAGCCGGAACCAGGCACGGACCGCCATCTTCGAGTACATCGAGACGTGGTACAACCCGCGCCGGCGCCACTCAACGAACAGCTATCTTAGCCCTATCGAGTTTGAAAAGTGCCTCAATGTCACTTAACTACCTGTCCACGAAATCGGGGAAAGTCCAGGGTGACAGGGTTGCCCCTACTTGGGGTGACAGGGTTGCCCCTACTCGGGGTGACAGGGTTGCCCTACTCGGGGTGACAGGGTTGCCCTACTCGGGGTGACAGAGGGGAGCTCTGCGCTTAACGCGGCATCGGTGGGCCGCCGACCGGGGGCTGCGGCGGCGTCACATTCGTCGGCCCCACCGGTGCCGGCGGCGGCATAAACCCGCCGGTCAGCATTGTCGGCTGTGCGAGCGAGAGCAGCGTCGCGCCGACCCCGACGAGCAGCACCAGCATCGTCACCAAGAATCCGGCGATCGGCACTAACTCCGCGGCGGTGAGCAAGACGAGCCCGATCACCAGCGCGAGCAGCGGCGAGGGGTTAACCTTCGTGATCGTCATCACCAGCAAGCGGTTACCGACAATCAGCGCGAGCGCCGCTTTGCCGATCAACAGCGCGACGACGACGGCGAGCGCTTCGACGAGGATGAGCGGGCTCAAGATAATCGTGATGAGCAACATGATGCCTAACGGCACCACCGCAATCCACGCGCCGAGCCCGACGGCAGTCGCAAGCCCCGGGTGCGTTTCCAGGCGCTCCATCGCGAGGCGCGCGCGCATCGGGAAGATGAGGAACGCGATGAGCACCAGGAAATCACCGATAATTTTTCCGCCGGCGATCCAGGGTACGATCGAGAGACCGAACGGATTGAGCGTGCGAACCGTCGTCGTGCCGTTCCCCGAGCTCACGCCGATGCTCGGAAGAATATGCATGATGCCGTGCCCGAGGCCGATCGTCGTCACGTGACGGCCGACATGCGAGCCGGGCATCTCCGTGAGCGCTCCGCCGAGCACCGTCACGTCGCGTCCGACGCTGCCCTCGATCGTTGCGCCGCCGCCGAGCACCGTGAGATCGCGTTCGACCGTGCCTTTGATATCGGCATTACCGCCGATCACCGTCAGGTCGCCATGGACGATTTGCCCGGGTTGGATCGTGACGTCTTTGCCGATAAAGACGTTGCCGTTGTCGCCGTCATGCGTGCTCGCCGCCGCTGCGTGCGGTGCGAGAAGCATGCCGGCTGCGGCGATGCCGATGAGAAGCGTACGAACGAGACGCATGTTAGCGTTCCTCCCGGATGGCGATGGCGGCGAGTACGTGCGGGCGAATGCGCCGCTGGTAGAAGACGATCGCGCCGAAGAACGCGGCGTCGATCGCGACGATGAGTAAGACGGCGACCGCAGCGAACGGTGCGTATGGGGCGAGGGCGTGCATGCCGGCGGCGAGCGCGGCGAACGTCGAACTCGTTGCGGTGACGGCGTTGTTCGATGCCGAGCTCAGCGTCGCGGTCGCCGAGGCGCGCGCGAAGATCCAGAACGCGACGAGCGCCATCCACGCACCGATGGTATAGAACGTCAGCAGCGCCCAATGCGAGAGCCGGAACGCGCGCGGTTGCGGGCGCGTTCGCAGTTCGGCCATAACGGCGTAGGTAAAGTTCGGCGCGAGCTCGACCGGTGCCGTCGTCGCGAGTAATGCATCGATTACCTTGAGTTCGTCGAGCGTCGCACGGCAATCGTCGCACGTACGCAGATGCTCGGCCATTGCGCGCATGCGCGCCGGCGAGAGCGTCCCTTCCAGATAACGATCGAGATCGTTACTACACGAGGAGCAGCGCACGGTAGCCTCCTTTGGCTTTGACGGTGTCGAGAGCGACGCTTTCGCGCGAACGCATACGTTGCGCGAGTGCGATTTTGCCGCGGTGAATGAGCGTCTTGACGTTCCCGAGCGAGAGCCCGAGTGCCGATGCGATCGCGTGGTATTCCAGGTTGTCGAAGTAACGCAGTGCCAAGACCGTCCTCGTTCGTTCCGGCAGCTCCGCTAACGCCGCGCGCAATTCGCGCTCGGCCTCGCTGCGGAGGATGCCTTCTGCTGGATCGGATTCTCGCGAGTTGTCGGCGACCGCGTTCTCGAGCGTTTGGTCTTCGGGCATCTCCTGCGTTGCCGGCCGTCGCAGTTGTTTTCCCAAATGCGTGCGGACGACGTTGCGGGCGATATGGTAGATCCAGGTCGAGAACTTGCCGAGGCTGGGGTTGAAGGAGCCCAGATGCGCGTACGCCCGCAGGAACGTCTCCTGCGTGAGATCGGCTGCATCTGCCGGGTTGCGGACCGACGCGCCGATGAAGTTGGCGATGCCGCGCTTGTAGCGCTCCACCAACCCCGCAAACGCTTCGCGGTCCCCCGCTCGCACGAGTCCGACGAGTGCTTCGTCGCTCGTAGCCTCCGCCACCATGTGCCTCGCGATGTTTCCTTTCAGGGGGTACTACCGCCCTCGTGCCCGAGTGTTACGCCCGCAGCGGCGTGAAAAGCGGAAGGGGCCGCGCTCGGGATAGCCTGCTTGGCAGGAATAATAGGTTCGCCAAAAGGATAAACCTTTGCCGGGAGGACCGCCATGAAACGCATCCGCACCGCTATCCTCGCCATCGCCGTCGTCGCTTTGTTGGGGCTCTCCCGCGGGAGCACGATGCCGAGCTTTGCCGGCGGCACCGGTTGGCTCAACGGCGGCGCGCTCACCCCCGCCTCGCTGCGTGGGAAGGTCGTGCTGGTGGATTTTTGGGAGTACACCTGCATCAATTGCCTGCGGACGCTCCCCTATCTGCGCACGTGGTACCGCCGCTACCACCACGAGGGCTTCGAGATCGTCGGCGTACAGACGCCGGAGTTTGCGTTCTCCGGCGAGCGAAAGCATATCGTCGATGCGGTAAAGCGATTGGGGATTACGTGGCCGGTGGAGATCGACGCCAACCATACGGTCTGGAATCGCTTCGGGGTGCAAGCGTGGCCGACGGAGATGCTGTTCGACCAACGCGGGCGGCTCGTCGATACATCGGTCGGCGAAGGCAACTATCAACGCACCGAATACATCATCCAGGGGCTGCTGCACCTCGGCGACCCGAAGCTGAAGTTCCCGCCGCTGATGCCGTTGCTGCCGCAAGATAGCTACGATAAGCCCGGCGCCGTCTGCTATCCGCGCACGGCGGAGATTCTTCTGGAGCATCAGCGTGTCGCGAACGGTCCGCCTTCGGGAAACCTGATGCGCGATTACACCTATACGGCACCGAGCGATTTCGTCGACGGCCAAGTCTATCTCGACGGAAGTTGGCACGCTTCGAAGCAAGCGGTGATTTATAACTCGGGCGGCGGTTATTTCGGGCTGAAGTATCACGCGATCCAGGTGGCGGTGGTCATGACGCCGGAGCATGGAAAGCCCACGCGGGTGAATATCACGCAGGACGGAAAACCGATTCCGCGCGACGATGCCGGCAAGGATATTCGCTATGCGCGCAACGGGATGTCGTACGTGCTCGTCGATGCGTCGCGCGAATACGACGTCGTTATGAACGCGAAGTTCGGAACCCACGTGCTGCGCCTCTATCCGCAGGCCTACGGGCTCGCCGTCTACGACGTCGCGTTCGAATCATGCGAAGTGCCGGGGAGCAACAAGCGCTAGGGCGCTCGATAATTTAGGCGACTTTGGTAGAGGAGGAAGCCTCTGCTACCTTTGTTGGGCGCGCTCGCCGGGTGCGGCTTCTTCGCTCCCGAGCAGACCTTCGTCGCGCAAGCGCGCCTGCACGTCAAACACGTCGTGATTATCGTGCAAGAGAATCGCAGCTTCGATAATCTCTTTCACGGTTTTCCGGGCGCAGACACCGTCGATTACGGCTACGCCCACGACGGAACGAAAGTGAAGCTCAAACCGATCCCGCTCAACGTGCAGTTCGATATCGGCAACGGCATGCGGGGGTTTAAACTCGCCTACGACCATGGGAAAATGGACGGCTTTGATTTGCGCAAAATCGGCCCGCGCCCGGGCCTAAAAGTACCGCTC
>JAJYRI010000126.1 GCA_021794175.1 bacterium | reverse complement strand
CGCCGGCGCACGCGCGCTTGCAGCCGGCGTGACGATCGACGACGTCCTCGCGCTCGTCGCCACGCTCGCCCCGGAGATATCGGCGAGCATCGTACTCTTTACCTACTTCAATCCGCTCGATCGGTATGGGCTCGAACGCTTCGCGCGCGATGCCGCCGCCGCGGGTGCTGCGGCGGTCATCGTTCCCGATATCGCGCTGGAGGAGAGCGAGGAGTTGCGCGCGATCTTCGCCCGCCACGGCCTCGATGTCCCGATGCTCGTCGCGCCCTCGACGCCGCCGGAGCGAGCGGCGAAGATCGCCGCGGCATCGACGGGTTTTCTCTATGTCGTTTCGCGGCTCGGCGTCACCGGCGCAGGAAGCGAGCCCGATTTTGCGCCGATCCGCCGTCAAGTCTCCGCGTTACGGACGGCGACCGATCTCCCCTTAGCGCTCGGTTTCGGCGTGAGTCGCCCCGAGCACGTGCGCGCGATCGCCGACGAGGTCGATGCGGTGATCGTCGGGAGTGCGTTCATCGATGCGCTCGCAGGGCTAAGCGGCGAGAATGCGATCGCGGCGACGGATCGGTTTGTCGGCAACCTCTTCGCAAGCGTATGACGTCGTCATTGCAGACCGATCGCCTTATTCTGCGGCCGTGGCGCGACGAGGATATCGAGGCGTGGGTCGATCTCTGCGCCGACGAACGCGTCATGGAGTTTTTCCCGTCGACGGTCGAGCGCTCCGAATCGGTTCGCACCGCATTGCGATTGCGGGAGCGTCTCGATCGCGACGGTTATGGATGGTGGGTGGTTCAGCGCCGGAGCGATCCGAAATTCATCGGTGCGATTGCGCTCCAAGAAGTACCGTTCGAGGCGGCGTTTACCCCCGCGTTGGAGATCGGGTGGCGGATGAGCGTCGACGCGTGGGGGAAGGGCTACGCCACGGAGGGGGCGCGCGCCGCGCTGCAATTCGCGTTCGAGCAGCTCGAATGGGATGAAGTCGTGGCAATGACCTCGACGCTCAACGGTCGTTCGCGGCGCGTTATGGAGCGACTCGGCATGACGCGTGACCCGCGCGATGATTTCGAGAACCCGCGCATCGAGCCGGGGCACCCTTTGCGGCCGCACGTCCTTTACCGAACGAGTCGGTCAGCGCGCGCGAATGGTGCGGTTCGGGACGCTAGCGGTTAAGTGGCAGGGCTCTCGGCGCGGAGTAGGTACTCTGTAAGGGTACGCCCTCCGCCCGCGCGCGGAGATACCAACCGATACAAGGAGCCGCTCCGTGAGCACGACCATCGAACGAATCGCCCCATTTAGCAACGAACCGGTAAAGAAGTTCTCCGATCCGCGGGAGATTGCCGAGATGCAGGCCGCGCTCGCGCGCGTCAAAGCGCGCTTCGGCGAACGCTACCCGCTGGTCATCGGCGGGCGCCGCATCGAGACCGAGAAGCAGATTCTCTCCCGCAATCCGGCGCACAAGAGCGAGATCGTCGGTTCGGTGAGTTCGGCCTCGGCGGCTCAGGCCGAGGAAGCGATCGAGATCGCCGCGGCGACCTTCGAGAGCTGGAAGCGCGAGAGCTTCGAACGGCGCGCCGAGGTGCTCTTCCGGGCCGCCGCGCTGATGCGCGAGCGCCGCTATGATTTCGACGCGCTGTTGGTCTATGAAGTCGGAAAGAATTGGGCCGAAGCCGAGGGCGAGACGACCGAAGCGATCGATTTCTTAGAATACTACGCGCGCGAGGCGCTCCGGTACGGCGGCGAGCAACCGGTCGTTCCCTTCGCGGGTGAGCGTAGCGAGTTGCGCTATATCCCGTTGGGCGTCGGTGCGGTCATTCCGCCATGGAACTTCGCGCTCGCGATTCTTGTCGGCATGACCTCGGCGGCGCTGGTCGCCGGCAATACGGTCGTCCTCAAACCCTCGTCGGACTCACCGGTGATCGCCGCTCGCGTGGTCGAACTCTTCGAAGAGGCCGGGCTCCCGGCCGGGGCACTCAACTTTATTCCGGGCTCGGGCTCGGTTATCGGCGACTTGGTCGTCGGGCACCCGAAGACGCGCTTCATCTCGTTCACCGGTTCCAAAGAGGTGGGGTTGCATATCAACGAACTCGCCGCGAAGACCGCACCGGGGCAGAAGTGGATCAAACGCGTCGTCGCCGAGATGGGTGGAAAGGATTCCATCGTCGTCGCCGCCGACGCCGACCTCGATGCGGCAGTCGAAGGAGTCGCGGTTTCGGCGTTCGGATTTACCGGGCAGAAGTGCTCGGCATGCTCGCGAGCCATCGTGGAAGCCCCGGTCTACGATGAATTCATCGAGCGGCTGCGGGCGCGCGTGGCAAAGATCGCGGTCGGCGACCCGGCGCTTCCGGAGACGGGCATGGGCCCCGTCGTCAGCGAGAGCGCCTTTAAGTCGATCTCGCAGTATATCGAGGTCGGCAAAAGCGAGGGGCGCCTCCTCTGCGGGGGGAAGGCGATCGGCGACGAGGGGTATTTCCTCGAACCGACGGTGATCGTCGATGTCGCCCCCGAGGCGCGGATTTCGTGTGAAGAGATCTTCGGCCCGGTTCTCTCGGTGCATAAGGCGCGCGATTTCGACCACGCCCTCGAGATCGCGAATAATACCGAATTCGGTCTGACCGGCTCGCTCTATACCACCGATCGCGCGAAGATCGAGCGAGCGCGCGAGGAGTTCTTCGTGGGGAATCTCTACTTCAACCGCAAGAGCACCGGAGCACTCGTCGGCGTCCATCCGTTCGGCGGTTTCAACATGTCGGGAACCGACAGCAAGGCCGGCGGCCGCGATTACCTCTTGCTCTTCCTCCAAGCCAAGTCGATCAGCGAAAAACTCAGCTAGCAGAACGTGACACGGCTGCGGTTGCTCCCCCGGGCGGATCGACGGATCCGCCTCGGCCATTCCTGGGTATTCTCGAACGAGGTCGATGTCGCGGCGACCCCATTGATCGGCCTTGAGCCCGGGAGCCTCGTGCGGATCGAAGATGCGCGCGGAAATCCGGTCGGGCTCGCCTACGTCAACCCGCGCGCGCTGATCTGCGCTCGTCTGCTGACCCGCGACGTGCGGGCCGGCATCGATGCCGATTGGTTCGGGCGGCGCATCGCCCGGGCGCTCGCGCTGCGCGAGCGGCACTTCCGCGCCCCCTTTTATCGCGCGATCTATGGGGAGTCCGACGGCCTGCCGGGATTCGTCGTCGATCGCTTCGGCGAGCGCCTGGTCGTGCAGTTAAACACCGCGGGCGCGATCGCGCTGCGCGAACCGTTCTTTACCGCGCTGCGGGCCGCCCTCGCGCCGGTGGGGATCCTCGTACGGAATGCCGGTTCGACCCGGGAGCTCGAGGGTACGCCGCTCCTCGACGAGCGTATCGGCGACCTGCCCCCGGAGATCGAGATTCTCGAGGGCGAGATGCGCTTGCTGGCTCCGCTGCTCGAGGGGCAGAAAACCGGCTATTTCTACGACCAGGCCGAGAATCGGGCGCGCCTTGCCCGCTACGTGCGCCCCGGGGATCGCTGTATCGACACCTTCAGCTACGTCGGCTCTTGGGGGGTCGCTGCCGGGCTCGCCGGTGCCTCGGAGGTCGTCTGTATCGACTCTTCCGAGCGGGCGACCGCATTGGCCGCACGCAACGGCGAGCGCAACGGCGTCAAGATCGATGCCCGCTGTGGGGACGCGCTCGTCATGCTCGCCGAGCTCGCAGCCCAGGGTCGGCGTGCCGAGGTCGTTATTCTCGACCCGCCGGCGCTGGTCAAGCGGAAGCGGGATCTCGAGCCGGGTGCCGCCCGCTATGCAGCGCTTGCGCGCGCCGCGATGACGGTGCTCGCCGAGGGCGGGACGCTGATCTCCTGTTCCTGCTCGCATCACTTGCCCGCCGAGCGTCTGTTACGCATCGCCTACGATGCCGCACGCGAAGCCGGGAGGCCGATGCAACTTCTGGGGCGCTTCGCCCACGGGCTCGACCATCCGATCCATCCCGCGATGCCGGAGACCGAGTATCTCAAGGCGCTCGTCCTGCGACTTTAGTTCGTCCCCGGGAGAGGCAAAAAAACATTCTCCAAACGCTTGACAGAGTTGGCCGCTATGGATAAGATATTGGCCGTTGACTCTGACGCCCCGCCGCAAGAAAGCGGTCGCAAGATCCGCAAAAAGGCGGTGTGGCGCGGGTTCGATCCTTGAAAACTGAACAGTACAGCAGTGCATTAAATTTGTGGGTCTCTGTTGCTTTTGAACGACGATCGGTAACGATCGCCGCTCGCAATCAGCGAGACGTACGTTAATTCATAATCCGGCGTCGACGTAACACATCGACGTAGATCGGCTCGCACCCGATCTCGTAAGCGGTGGCGAAAGTATAGAGCCATTTCAGGCTCCATAAAATCTTTATGGAGAGTTTGATCCTGGCTCAGGACTAACGCTGGCGGCGTGCCTAACACATGCAAGTCGAACGAGGTAGCAATACCTAGTGGCAGACGGGTGAGTAACACGTAGTCAACCTACCCTTGCGTGGGGGATAACTAGCCGAAAGGTTAGCTAATACCGCATACGATCGTCGAGAGGCATCTCTTGACGATGAAAGGAGCAATTCGCGCGAGGACGGGACTGCGTCCCATTAGCTAGTTGGTAAGGTAACGGCTTACCAAGGCTTCGATGGGTAGCTGGCTTGAGAGAGTGACCAGCCACACTGGAACTGAGACACGGTCCAGACTCCTACGGGAGGCAGCAGTGAGGAATTTTCCGCAATGGGCGAAAGCCTGACGGAGCGACGCCGCGTGTGGGATGAAGGCCCTAGGGTCGTAAACCACTGTCGAAGGGGACGATATTGACGGTACCCTTGGAGGAAGCCCCGGCTAACTACGTGCCAGCAGCCGCGGTAAGACGTAGGGGGCAAGCGTTGTCCGGAATTATTGGGCGTAAA
>JAJYRI010000125.1 GCA_021794175.1 bacterium | reverse complement strand
CGCCGCCACCGCCGTACGCCTCGGCGATGCCACCGCCGAGCATCGCATTGACCCACGGCGCGACGTGGGCCTCAAACGCGACCATCGGCGAGACGGCGCGAGGAGGGGCAAGGAAGGCAATCGCCGTGGGATTGCAACCGTTCCCCACGCCCGCAAGCGTATTGAGCGCGCAGGCGAGATTCGGATTGGTGGTTGACGTATCCATCAACGCGTACATCGTTGTAGCCCCCGCTGCAACACTCGTCGTGAACGCCACAGCCGGCTCGTTATACTGATCGGTAATCGTCCCCGTACACGTCAATGCCGTACTCGGTGGGGTTGAATCGGTAATGAGAAAACTATGCGTCGCGGTTCCGGTGGGGCCGCTGCCCGCCGTGTTATTGCCGCTTGCGGTAAACGTCAGTGCGCTGCCGCAACTCGCGGGGCTCCAGGAGAGCCCGGTAAACGCGATCCCGGCTGCATCATTATCAAACGTCTTGCTCGCGTCGACCGTGACGCTCTGCCCCGAAGTGAGCGGCGTAGCGGCGATCGCGAGCGGCGCCGTAGTGTGCGTTGCGCTCCCGCCGTTAGCGGCGAGGGTCAACCACCCCATTACCTGCATCGCGACGACGAGCGGATTCCCCCACGGATTGCTGCGCTGCCCGAACGCATCGACGAGCGGAACGGCACAGAGCCCCGCCGTTACGGGCTGTACCGGGAAAAGCGCCGGCGCATCATCCATCGCTCCTGCTGCTGCACTCGCACTCGCCGCAAATGCATACGGCACCCCATTCGGCGGCGACGGAACGCTCCGAGCATCGGCGAGCGACTGCGGGCCGGAGTACGGCGGCGTATTCGGAAACGCGACAACCGCAGCGCCATTTGCCCGACAGGAAAAATTCTGCATCGCCCCTCCGGTAGCGGCGAACCACCCGCGGTAACCGAACTCCGCAATCGCAAACTCCTGCACCGGTGCGCTCGGCCACGTAAAACGCAGCGCTCGCGGTGCGAGCGTCGGCGGGTTCGGCGTCATCGATGCCTGCGGCGCGGCGACGCCGCCGCCTGCAACTGCGGGGCACGGAATGCTGCGCGTTACCGTGGCGCCGTTGCGCGTGACGCGCAGTAACACTCCTGCAGAACTCAAGCACGGCGGTTCGGCGGCGATCGTCGCGAGTTGCGGCGCCGCTGCGCTCCCACCGAGCGACGGGTGCGCGAGCGCGACCGCGCTGCCGTCGCCGCGAAAAAAGAGCGCGAAGGGCGGCGCACCGACACTGCCTTCCTGCAACGTTGCGTCGGCAACCAGCGGTAAGGAGCGTGCAATCGTCGCCGCCCCCGGTGCATTGGGGCGTCCGCGGTAGAGCACGATGCGAAAGCCCACCATCGCCCGCCCGCCTGTGTCGGTGCGCGGCAATGCGAGTAGCGTCGCGCCGTTTCCCGACGCGCGCGCAAGCGAGCGCGAAAGCGCGATCGCCGCATCGAGCTGCGCGGCGGCATTCGCCGTTGCGCCGGGAGCGCGGGCGAGCGTCGCCATGCGTAGTCCGGCGAGCAGCAAGATCGTGACGATCCCCAGTGCGGCGACCGTTTCGAGCATCGTGAAAGCGCGCTGCGAGCCCATAGCCGCTGCCGTTCCCCGGCAACGTGCCCCCGTGCCATCGCCGCCCGACGCAAGAGCGCCGCGCGCTCCCGGAACCGCGTGCCCGCGCGGCGAAGAGCGCGCCTATGTGGCTCGATGCGCTCTCCGCCGTCGGCGGTCTCCTCCTCGTCGCGTTATCGCTGCGCGATATTTTTCTCGCCGTCATCCCCCGCGCGTCGAACCGTACTTGGCGCGCGAGCGGTACGCTCTCGCGCGTCGGCTGGCCGCTCTGGAAACGCATCGCTTCGAATCTGAACGAGCACGGCCGCCGCGATGAATTTCTCTCGATCTTCGCGCCCTTCAACCTCTTCGTGCAGATCGGCATCTGGATCACGTTGCTCATCCTCGGGTTCGGCGGCATCTTCTACTCACTGCGCGACCACCTGCACCCGCATCCCAACGGTCCCGGCTCCATCTATTTCGCCGGCGTTACGCTGCTGACGATCGGTTTCGGCGACATCGTTCCCGGAAACGGCGTCACCCGGCTCGTCGCGCTCGTCACCGGAGCGACCGGCGTGACGATCATCGCCGTTCTCGCATCCTTTCTGCTCACGATGCTCGCGGCGTTCAACCGGCGCGAAGAATTCGTCGTGCGTCTGAGCGCGCGCGCGGGCGCACCGCCGAGCGGCATCGGGCTGCTAATGTTCTGCGCCGAAACCAAAGCGCCACAAGAGCTCGCGGCGTTTCTGCGCGAAGCCGAATCGTGGTGCGTCAGCACGCTCGATCAGACGCTTGCCTACCCGCAGATCGCACTTTTTCGTTCCGCCCACGATAACCATTCGTGGATGAGTTCGCTCGGGGCGGTCCTCGATGCGGCAGCGATCACCGTCACCACCGTCGAGGCACCGTACGCGCAAGCCGAGGCACGCGCGCTCCTCGGTGCGGCCCGCCATCTGCTCAGCGATCTCGCAAATTACTTTATGCTCCCGCACGCGCCCGGCGAACGCATCGACGAGACGCAATTTGCGCTCGCATGCGATCGTCTGGCAAGCGCCGGCTATACCGTTCGCGATAGAACCGAGGCCTATGCGGCCTTCCTACGCATCCGGCATTTTTATAGCGGGCATCTCGAACAGATGGCGCGTTGGCTCGCCTCCGACGTTACGGTGTGGTTGGCCGAGCCTGCTGCAAACGAGCTCGCGCATCCGATGCACGTTCGCTAAGCGCCGCCCGCAGCGCGTCGATCCCTTCCCCGGTGCGTGCGCTGACCACATAGGCATCGGCAGTCATGCCGACGTCGTCACGAGCGGCATCCCCTTTGTTGAAGACGACGAGGCGCGGCGTCGCATCGAGTTCGAGCTCGTGCAAGATCGCATCGACCGCCGCACGCTGTCGCGGCGTATCGGGGTTCGACGCATCGAGCACCTCCAATAAAAGATCGGCTTCCTTGAGCTCTTCGAGCGTCGCGCGAAAGGCCTCCATGAGTTCGCTCGGGAGATCGGTAATAAATCCCACGGTGTCGCTGACGCGCGCGAAGGTCTCCGGGCCGAGATAGACGCGCCGCGTCGTCGGATCGAGCGTGGCAAAGGGTTGATCGGCAACGAAAACATCGCTGCGCGCCAGTGCGTTGAGCAACGAGGATTTCCCGACGTTGGTATAGCCGACGAGCGCGACGCGCAGATCTCCGCCGCCTTCGCGCCGCCGCGTCGCGCGCCCGCGACGCACCTCACCCATCCGTTTCTCAAGCAGCAAGATACGCGCGGCGATGCGCCGACGATCGACCTCGAGCTTGGTCTCGCCGGGGCCGCGCGTGCCGACACCCCCGCCGAGTCGCGAGAGATCGGCTCCGCCGCCGGCGAGTTTGGTCGAGCGATAGCGCAGTTGCGCCAGCTCGACTTGCAGCTTCCCTTCGTGCGAACGCGCGCGTTGGGCGAAAACGTCGAGAATCAGCATCGTGCGATCGACGATCGGCAACGAGAGTGCTTTCTCGATGTTCTTTCGTTGGCGCGGCCGCAGTTCGTTAAAAACGAGCAGCAAATTGCAATCGAGGGCGGCGGCGCGTCCCGGTAATTCCGCGAGCAGTCCCGAGCCGATCAACGTCGCCGGATCGGGAGCATCGCGCTTCTGCACGATGCGTTCGCAGATCGTTACGCCGACGGCACGAGCGAGCGCCTCGAACTCCGCCAGCTCCGGTTCGAGCGGGCGTCGCGGATCGCGCAGATCGACCGCTACGACGAGTGCGCGCTGCGGTTTGCTATCGGTTGCAGTTGTTGGATGAGCCAACGGAGCCCTTCTATAAAACGCGGACTGGGATGCACCAGAATATCATCGTTCGGCGGAATGAGAATCCGGTGGAGTCGCACCGCCGGCAACGCTCTCCACGGCGCTTTAGCGAGGACGCTGCCGATCTCGCTATCGCGGGTCGCGACGATAACGTCGGGGCGAAGCGCGAGCAATCGCTCCGAGCTAAACATCGCATAGGGTTGCGCGAGCTGCGTCACCGCAAGCCGCCCGCCCGCGAGTTCGATCATGCGCGCGATATAGCTCTGCGGACCGACGGTCCAGATCGGTTCGACGCTCAACGCAACGAAGACGCGCGGATGCGTGCGAAACGAGCGCGTGCGCGCGTGCAGCGCCGCGACCTGCCGTCGTAGAGCGGCGACGAGGCGAGCGGCGCGCTGCGAAACCCCTGCCGCCGCGCCGATCCGCGCGATGTCGAGATAGATATCGCGATAACGTTCATCGGGAAGCAGCACGACGCGCATGCCGAGCGCGCGCAACGGGGCGACGAGTTGCGCTTGCGAGGGAAGCCCGATAACGAGATCGGCGTGCAAGGCGACGATGCGTTCGTTATCGACGCTCTGGTAGTCGCCGACGCGCGGCAACCCCTTCGCGCAGGGAATGTCGCGCGAGTACGCCGAGACGGCGACGAGCTGGGCCTGGAGACCGAGCGCGCAGATATCCTCGGTCAGCGACGGCAGCAGCGAGACGATGCGGTGCGGCGCGAGGACGCTTGCGAGGAGCAGCGCACCGCGAAGAACGTGAAACACAGCATGCGACCTTCGCAATACCAGGAACCCGCGCCTGCGTGGTCCAATAGGCGCCGCTACGCCCGGGTGCGGGAAGCCGGTGAGAATCCGGCACGGTCGCGCCACTGTCAGCGGGGAGCCGCCTTTCGTCACTATCGCTTCGGCGACGGGAAGACCGAAGGCAAACGGCGAGGATCCGCAGAGTCAGGATACCGATCCCGGAGCGTTTTGCATCACCACCTCGCGTTGAAAGGACCGGGTATGCACGCTTCTTTTCGTGCTGTTTCGCGCACCACGCTGTGCGCGCTTCTTCTCTCTTCCTCGGCGGCGATCGCTCGCGCCGCCGCACCTCAGCCCACTCCCTCGGCATCGCCGTTGCCGACGATCG